>PWQX01000181.1 GCA_003556605.1 Spirochaetaceae bacterium | reverse complement strand
GGTGCCCCGTGATGGGCGCGACTTGGAGCGCTTACCGTGAGTAGCTTTCGAGGACGTACCATACAGGTAGTCAATGATTTCTCAATTGACGAACAACTGTATCTCTATGAGCAGACGCGACGTCTGAAACGCGCGATGCGAGCGAACTCCTCCGAGGTTCAGAGCTTTCGTGTGCAGGACCCCGAGCTCGGAGTGTATCTGATTTTTCTCGAAGACTCGACACGTACCCGGGAATCGTTTCGCAATGCTGCCAAGTTTCACCGTGCTAAGGTCAATGAGTTTGGCCTTGCCGGATCGTCGTTTGCCAAGAGTGAAAGTATCACCGACACTGTCAAGATGCTCGCAGGGTACTCGCGGGACTCGGTTTTTGTTATGCGTACTCCTCAAGAAGGGACCTGCCGATGGCTCGAGGACACGGTTGGCGGGTATTGCGAGAGTCACGGAATGCGGCGGCCGGCGTTTATCAACGCCGGCGACGGCCGGCACGAGCACCCCACGCAAGAGTTTCTCGATGAGTACAGTTTCCTGGAGCGTTTGAATTGGGACCGTTCTCACATTCATCTAGCGTTGGTCGGCGATCTGCTCCACGGCCGGACGGTGCATTCAAAGGTGAACGGCTTACGGTTGTTTCACGAAGTAGAGATTGATTTGGTGGCGCCGCGGGACATCTCGATGCCTGCCCACTACACGCGGCAGATGGAGTACCACGGTTACAAGCTGCGTTGGTTTGAGTCGATAGAGGAGTACCTCGGGCAGCATCATGTTGCGCCGCTGTGGTACTTCACTCGTCTGCAGCTCGAGCGCATGGGCGAGAAGCTGCGTGATAGAGCCGCTGCGCTGCGTGCAGCAGTTACGTTTCGGCGTGAGTTCTTGCCGCGTGTCAGTCAACAGACGCGGTTTTTTCACCCGTTACCGCGCCACCGTGAGACGCCGGTGATCCCGCCGTTTCTTGACGGGCTGGCAGTCAACGCCTGGGACGAGCAGGCGGTAAACGGCTATTACACCAGGATAATTGAGATCGCCTTGTTGGCGGGATGCTTGGGAGATGATTTCACCGGAACGGTGCAGACGCCGCCCGAGTTTTCGGATGATTTCGTGGAGGAAACAGGACCCGGCACCCGAGCCAAAGGTGAGTACAAAGTAGGCATCAAACCAGTTTCCAACGGAATCGTGATCGACCATATCGCTACAGGACAACAGCCGGAGGCAATCTGGAATCAAGTCAACAAGATCAGAAAGACTCTCGGATTGAATTGTGTGAGCTCCCACGGTGTGTTTGCCTCAGAGCAGACCGGCCGGTATAAAGGGATCATCTCGCTTCCGGGTATTACACAGTTTGACGAGCGCCTGATCAAGATGCTCGGTGCCATCGCACCCGGCTGCACTCTGAACCTCATTACGGAACAACAGGTGCGACGGAAGTATCGCTTGCGCATGCCGCCGCGGGTATACAACCTCGAAGAGATCTGCTGCAGGAATCCCGACTGTATATCTCATCCGCAGCACGCCGAGCCGGTGATAGCTGAGTTCTACCGCTCGAGCGAAGAGGACTTCGTCTGCCGGTATTGCGAAACACCGCATACGTTCCACGAGATCTGGGCACAGAGCGGCTGAAACGGGGATCCCTCACCCTGCTCGGTGCTGTGCGGCTGGGCAGCGAGTTTCAGCGCCGGAAGAGGCGTCTAAAAAACGCAATGATTGCACGCCAAATGCGGCGAAGCAAGCCGGGGTTCTTGATCTTATCAAGGCGTAGATACGCCTCGGCGAGCTCGTCGGTGGAAAGGTTCTTGCGCTGTGTGTTTTCTTCGATTTCCATCTCGAGCTGATCAGACTCGTCGGCTTGATCGATGATTCGTACGGCAATGGTATTCCACCCAAGCTGTTTTGCCGCCTCTAGACGGCGATGCCCGGCCACCAAGACATTGTCGCTGGTGATGACGATGGGGCTCAGCAATCCATGCTGGTCAAGGCTGTGCTTGAGCGAGGTCAGGTCACCGAGATCGTGTCGTATACGCTTGCGTAAGGTAATGGTGTCGATTCTGACTTGCACACGAGTACCCTTTGTGGTGTTGCTTAGTCGAGCAGCGGGTTTCCTTCAGGCTCGGAGGGAGCGTCGAAACTGGGAGCGTCGAGCTGAAACCGAGTTTCGTCAGCCTCGGAACCTGCCTCTACCTCGCGCTGTTGCTCACCGTCAAGATAGTGAAGATCAAGGTCGTCATTCAGCCGCACACCCCGTTCGAAGCGAAGATCAAGATCCAAATCAAGATCTAAACGGAAATCCACCTGGCGGTCGAGCGAGTAACTGCTGGAGTCCACGTCACGACGCAAGCGGTCTACAAGACGGGTAGTCTGTGCACGTTCAAACTCTTCCAAACGGTCATACTCGCGAGGTTCGCTGCCGGTGAGGAAGAGCTCCTCTCGCGTGGAGCCACTGTAATGCTCGGGCGGAAGCAGGCCTGAGCGCGTGCTCACTTCTACTTCGCTGATGCCGGTAACGGGGCGGGGGAACTCAATCGGTTCATGATCAGCATGGATAGCGCGCATCATGCGTCCCCAGATAGGACCGGCTGCGATGGCACCGGTTTGATCAACGCCCAATGAGTTGCCGCCGCCGCGGTCAAAGCCCAGCCAAACCGCGGTAGTGTAGTAGGGTGAGTATCCAACCGTCCACGCGTCGGCCCAGTTCTGCGTGGTGCCAGTTTTCCCGGCCATCGGTATACCGTCGAAGCCGCCGGCCATTGAGCGCGCGTATCGCAATGTGCCACCGGTAACGGCGGACTTGAGCATGTCGGTGATGATATACGCGGTTTGCGGTGTCACGATCTCCAGATCGCCCCTGCGCCGCCGTTGTTCCTCGCGCACTTCCTTTTCGTGCTCTAACACGAGTCGCCCTTGACGATCCTCGATGTAGCGCACCGCGATAGGTTCGACCGCACGGCCTTCGTTCGCAAAGGTTGCGAACGCTCGCGCCATCTCAAGAGGCGAGACCGACGCTACGCCTAACCCAACTGGATAACGGCGGACAAGGTTGCGGTTTACCATGTCGCGCTCGGGAATTCCCAGTAGCCGTGCCGAGGTGTTAAGTGCCTCGGTGAACCCAACGCGCTGGAGCACGCGTAGGGATGGTACGTTCATGGAGGTAGAGAGCGCCTCACGTGCGAGTACCGGGCCGCGCCACTCGCCGCGGAAGTTGGCCGGAGTATACGGCGACCCGTCGTCGTTCCAGAATACCACCGGTGAATCGTAGATCATGGTTGCCGGAGTGATCGCGCGGGATTCTATCGCGGCAGCATAATACAAGGGTTTGAACGCAGACCCGGGTAACAGTCGTGCATCTACCGCACGGTTGAACTGGTTACGCGACTCAAACTCGGACCCTCCGACCATGGCCTTGATGTGGCCGGTCCGGTTTTCGATCGTCACTAGCGCCCCTTCAACCTGGGTGCGCTGGGCTTGCTGCTCCTGCATTACATAGCCTACTCGACCGGCATGGCGGATGCCGTCGTTGTCCCCGGGGGAGAACATCAACGACACGATATCCAACACCGGATTGAGCCGCTCCTGATAGTACTCGCGTGCGCGGCGCCGCTGAGTGGCGTCTCCCACTCGGATACTGTCAATATCGAAAGCAAGCGACAGCATCTCGACGACAGGAACGAGTTCATCGCCGTATTCGACGCGCCGCTCGCGACCCTCACGGTACGCCGTATTGGCGCGCGAGATTCCTTCGCGCATCAAGCGGTCGGCATGGTCTTGGAACTCGAGATCTAGGGTGGTGTGGACGACGAATCCCTCGCGGTTGATGTCCATAGCGCCGAGCAAGAGCTCATTCTCCAGGCGGTAACGCACGTACTCGCTGAAGTAAGGCGCGCGGTCTTCACGGTCGAAAAAGGCGGTTGAGGTACTGGCACGCGTGAAGTCGTAATCGTTCCAGTATTGGGTAAACGATAGATCAACCTCTTCCTGGGTTGCGTACCCGCGGTGAACCATGCGATTGAGGATTGTGCGCTGCATGCGCCGCGCCTCGTTCGGCCTGCGGATTGGTGAGTACATCGCAGGATTGGCCAGCTGTATTACCAGCATCACCGACTCGGCCATGCTCAACTCGGTTGCCGAGTGTCCAAAGTAGTAGCGCGAGGCAGCTTCAACACCGTAGGTTCCATGGCCGAAAAACATGGTGTTAAGATATTGTTCTAATATCTCGTATTTTGTGAGGCTGCGCTCCAACTGCAGGGCCCACCACAGTTCCCGAAGCTTCCGTGCGATAGAGAACTCTTGCCGGTCGGCGTACAGATGCCCGGCCAACTGCTGAGATATAGTGCTGCCACCCGAAACGTATCGCCCGGTCACCAGATTCCACGCAGCCCGAATGGTTCCGCGAATACTAAATCCCCGATGCTCAAAAAATGATTGGTCTTCCCGGGTTATAAGGGCATAAATGAGATGCTTCGGCAGCTCGTCGATAGTAACCAAAGTACGGTTTTCTTCCGCAAAGAACTCGGTAATGAGACGACCTTGACTATCGAGCAACTGCGACGGTAACGCAGCATAGTCGCGTGGCCCGGCTGCAACCCCGGCCGCATTCTGAATGGATGCCAGCGCCATGCCGGTAGCCGTACCAACAACAACAGCCACGGTTACAACAGATACAATCAGAACCGTGAGCACGATTCGGCGCTTGTACGTGAGAGCCATACAAACTTAAGGTACGTAAGGGGGGCCAATTTGTCAAGCGCCCGATGGCCTCTTGAGACTATTGAGCAGGGTCTGCCGACGGCCCCATGAACCAAAAAAAGACCGGTTCTTGCGAACCGGTCAACCGTTAAGGTATCGGTGTAAAACATAGTGAACTGGGAGGGGAACTACGTTGAACAACCGACACACTCATTATCGTCTCGCGACGAGATAGCTTTAGTCTTCTACTATAATTATATCAAGAGACAGCGAAACTTTGTAGTCCCGTTTCGGCTCTACAGTAATCTTTCGGCTGATAGTGTATTCTCCAAACTCGAATAGCACGGTATGCTCACCCGGTAAAACCTCAATCTCCTGATCAAGCCGATCGACTCGCTCGCCGTTCAAGTACATCTTGGCCCCAATCGGCGCGTCCACATAGATCGTCGATTTCTCTTCTTCAACGGTGAGTTGCACGGTCTGTACCACGCCTCGCTCTACGCCGAAGGTCACCGCCTGATCGATGTAGCGTTCGCTTCTCAGCCGCGCCTGGTGCAGTCCGCTGGGCAACACTATTTCTTCCGCGATGTCTTCAACAATGTACTCGCCGATCTGTAGTGTCAGGTCATCAAGATTACCGCGGTAACGATATGTCACATCGGCTCCGTCGGAATCCGTGAGCATTATGCGCGCCGCTCCTTCCTCGCGAAAAACCGTCCGAACCTTCACCGGAAAGCGCGCCGCCTGTACCGTGCCGGGCAGCCCCTTCATTACCGGGCGAACCGTAAGCGCCAGCGGAAGGTCTTTGAGCTCCAGCCGGCGGCGGACGAGAAACGAGTCCGCTGAAGCGCGCATGCGATGTTTCGGATGCAGCGGAATCAAGACGAATACACGTCTGCTCTTCGGCAAGGTCTCGAACAAGACAGCCTCGCCGGTGAGCCGAGTATAGCCGCGGTCATCGGCCTTGCTAACGCTGCTCAACACATAGAGACCGAAACTCTCAGCATATAGACGTACCTCGGAGGGAATGCCGATCTCAAGCTCGAGTCCGTCGAGAAAACGGGAGTCGCGCTCGAGCTCTACGGCGCTGATCTCACCGGTTCCTAATGTGAACTCGATTGTTTGCTCGGCCTCTGTTGACAGGCGCGGAGTTTCGATTAATGGCCCCCGCAGGGTCTCGGTGGTGAACGCAGAGTCAACGAACGCCGGCGCGACGGGAAGGAAAAGAACGGCGACTATCGTTTTCCAGTTCATTGGCTCGTTCCCGGTAGCAATTGGAACGGATCGCGCGGTCGTCCATGTAGGTGAACTTCGAAATGGAGATGCGGCCCAGTACTGAGACCGCTGCTGCCGACCGCACCTATCATCATACCGGAAGCGACCTGTTGGTTCAACTCTACACCGATAGTCTGCAGATGTCCGTAGAATGTTTCGTAACCGTTGTCGTGTTCCAGGCGAACGTAGCGACCATGGAGTGCGTTTCGCCCGGTTGAAGCAACGCGACCGGAGGCGGCGGCGTATACCGGCGTGCCCTTCGGGGCGCCGAGGTCGATCCCTGAGTGAAAACCCGTTCCACCGGTAAACGGATTACGCCGGAAACCGAAACCGGAGGTCAAACGCATGTGCTCCAGCGGTGGCCGGAACAGAACGCTGAGAAATGCTCGCCGTTCGTTCGCCGAGAAGTCCTCTCCGGGAAAGAAGGCAAACTCTTCGATGTCTTGGTTGCGGGCTATTCGGACGACGACTTCGTCCCTGGACTGGAAGTCTTCGGCGGCCCGGTCGTCAAGCATAATCTCAAGCGAGGATTCGGCTTCGGCTGGAATGAACAGCCCGGGCACGCTGGGAATCAGCAGCTTGTCGATACTCTCCGGAATCTGGGTGCCCTCAACGCGGTTCAGCGTCGCGAGCGTGCTATAAGGCACCGAGAACCTAGACGCCAGCGTTATGAGCGTGTCATCTGATTGCGGCCGGTAGCGGTATAAGGTGAGTGACGGCGGTGTTCCTCCCTGGTGTCGGACACGATAGAACTGGGAGACGCTGTCTTGATGCTGGCGAAACAAAGGATCGCCGGCGCTGAGCCGTTCAATGAGCGGGTATTCGAACGCGTGCAACACCGCCGGTGCGGCGAGCACGGAGCCAAACGCGCACAGAATCACAGTGATGCGTTGTAGTAGTTGTGCGAAAACCTGCTTGCGCGTCATTACTCCTTCGACTTGCGGCTTCCGGCCGAGGCCCGGTAGCCGATCCCGACGAGTACAATGAAAAGAACTACAGTCGCCGGCACCGGGCGGGCCGCTGCGTAGAACGTTCCCGCAAGGTAAAGCAAGAAACCGGCTGCGAGAACAAATCCGCCATTTGTCAATATCGGCAAAAAACGACGCCAAGACCAGCTCTTGCACAATCTCCACACCGGCAAAGCGAGTGCTGCGAGCGCAACCACCGCCGTAATAACCGTGGTGTACACCGCCGGAGCTTGCGTTGCAAATAGCCACAGTGGGAACACCACCACGAACGCGGCAGCGATCAGTGCGGCGGTGGCAGCAAGCAAGGTTAGCAGACGGGCGAGTACGCGCCGATAACCCGTTAGGACGCGGTGGACGACAGCAGTCAGCTTTAGAGTTGGTGTTGAGGTCATTATCTGAGCTCCATGGCACGGCTTCTACGTACAGCCGCCGTTGTATGCGTCGTGCGTCCGGTGCGTTCTACAAACGGCGGCATAGACGGCTGCGTCATACAGCAGTTACCGGCTCCAGGAACGGCTCGGCGAAAGCGTCGTCTATCGGCGTATCGCCGCAGGTACGACCCAGCGGTCGATCAACTCGCTGCGGCCCGTGAAAATCGGACCCTGCGGTAACCATCAGATCGTTTTGGCGCGCAAGCGCTTCGATTCGGCGACAGGTTTTCATCGGCGCGTTAGAGTGATACGCCTCTACGCCGTCAAGGCCTACGGCTTTCCAGTCGCGTAGGCGCTGCTCGAGTTGGGTCCATGACAAGAGCAGCGTGTGCGGGTGTGCGAGTACAGCTCTACCCCCGGCGCGGTGTATGAGCTGCAGGCAGGCATCGAGGGTCGGACGCTCGCGTTGGACGTACAGGCGCTTTCCGTCACCGAGATAGCGGTTAAAGGCGTCTTGTTCGGATATCGCCAGATTCTTCCGCACCAGCAGTCTCGCGAAATGCGGGCGCCCTACTACCGGGCCGCCGGCGAGCGCGACGAGCTCTTCGTAATCTACCGGGATCCCGGCATTACGTGCGGCAGCGACGATACGGAGGTTGCGCTCGGTGCGCATGCGCTGCAGCTCTGCGAGCATGCGGGTGTTTTGGGACCCAAGCCGCCATAACCCGAGACCGAGTAAGTGAAATGCTCCACGCGGGTGCTCCACCTCTAATTCGATACCTGGAATCACGCGTACGCCGCAATTCTCGCCGGCGCTGACCGCTTCGGAGAGACCGGCGACAGTGTCGTGATCAGTAACCGCGATCGCCGAGAGGTTGCATGCGGCGGCGTAGGCGATTAGGCGTTTAGGCGTAAGCGCACCGTCTGAAGCACTAGTGTGCGTGTGCAAGTCTACCATTTGATTCTAGAATCCGCTATTTTTGTTTCATGGGTCAAGTGCCGATACTAGCCAAAGTGCATAACCTTGATTTTACCTGCTTAAGCGTTTAGAGTTCTAACTCAGGAGTCGGGACGTGCCGAAAGCCATGACATACAAAGCTAACTCGGTGATTTACTTCCAAGGGGATGTGAGCGACCGTATCTTTATTCTGAAAGGAGGACGGGTTAGCCTCAACTCAAACGATATTGAGACCGGCGAGCAGGTGCGTGATTTCATCCAAACCGGCGAGTTTTTCGGCGTCAAGTCGGCTCTCGGGAAGTACCCGCGTGAGGAGAACGCGGTAGCGCTCGCAGATTCGCACGTGGTGGTGTTTTCCGTGCCTGAATTCGAGCAGCTCGCGCTCTCGAACTCGCGCATCGTGATGAAGATGCTGAACGTGTTTTCCAACCAGTTGCGGCGCTTACACACAAAGGTTCGCGGGCTTCTGGCCGAAGGCGAGCAGGCAGATCCCGAACTGGGTTTGTTTCGCATCGGCGAGTACTACATGAAAAAGAAGGAGTACGAGAAAGCGCTGTATGCCTTCCAGAAGTACCTCACCTATTACCCCTCGGGTGCGTATCACCAGCTTGCGAACAAGCACGCTCAGCAGGCAGAGCAGTATGTGTCTCAGTATGGTGTGGGCCGTGGCCCCGGCTTGCGGGGTGCGGAAAGCGGGGCGAGCGCGAGCTCCGAGACCGGGCGTGAATCGGCCGGTGGGCGCGGGACAGGTTCGGCGAAGACAGGTGAGTTGGATCCGGTGGCAAAACAATACTATACGGCGGTCTCCAGTTTCAGCCAAGGTAACTACACGGGCGCGATGAAGCAGTTCAAGGCGATCGTTGACACTTCCGAGGATCGCGAATACGTGGTGAAGTCGATGTTCGAGATCGGACGCTGTTTGTTCAACCTCGGTCATTACGATTCTTGCATCCGGCACTATACGGCCCTTGTGCAGCGGTATCCTAAGATGCCTGACTTAGACGATGCGCTCTATTACTTGGGACAAAGTTACGAGCACAGTGGGGACACGAACCGCGCCGGCGGGTTTTACAAGAAGATCTTGTCGCGTCCCGGTGTCTCCGAAGCGTTGAAGCGCAAAGTCAACAACGCGCTGCGCAACTTGGAGGGAGCCTGAGATGGAGCTCAACCTCGATGCATTTGAACGATTTGCGGTTCATTTCGATAAAGGTAACATCATTTTTTGTGAGTACGAACCGGGTGACGCGTTTTACCTGATTCAGGACGGTCGGGTGCAGATATCCAAGATTATGGGGGATATCGAGAAGACGATCGATATTCTTCATCCGGGCGAGATTTTTGGTGAGATGGCGATATTGGAAGAAGCGCCGCGCTCAGCTAACGCCATCTGTTTGGACCCGGTTAAAGCGCTTGAGTTCAACCGGGCGAACTTTGAGGTTTTGATGCGCGGCAACCCGCAAATTGCGCTGAAGCTGTTGAAGCTGTTCACGAAGCGAATTTACGATCAACGGCGGCGGTTCATGATACTTACCCTTGAAGACAACCATGCTAAGGTTGCCGACGTGTTCTTAATGTTGGACGAGTCGCAGGCAGGATCGAAACCTGAAGGATCCGAGCGCGTGTTCTATACCACGCCTGGCGACATTGGACACTGGGCGGGGATATCACCCGAGGTCAGCCGCGATGTGCTGAATCAGTTTCAAACGCAGCGACGACTCGAGATCTACACCGATAGAATTGTGGTGAAGAACATCAACGAGTTTGCGCGCTTCGTCAATTCGCGGCGGAAGAAGCGAGACGAAAGCTGAGCTCAGTTTGCTCGGCACGGAACCCTATGACCGGAATATCCGATACGCTGCTGGTCGCTGTCGGGGCCCAAGTTCTGGGACAGACCTTGAAAGTGATCGTGCACTCGGTTCGGGCGGGCCGTCCACAACTGCACTATTTCATAAACGCCGGGGGTTTCCCGAGCGCGCACTCGGCTTTCGCAACAGCGCTGTTGGTAGGCATCGCGTTCAGACGCGGGCTGGACTCGGATGTTTTCGCCGTTGCGGCGGTGTTCAGTCTGATCGTAATCTACGACGCATATCGGCTACGGGGTGCGGTCCAACGGCAAGCGAAGATGCTGAATAGGCTGTTACGAGAGCGCGGGGATCCTGAGGTCTCCGAGCTGTCAGGTCACACATTGCCCGAGATTATTGTCGGCGTATTGCTGGGCGGGACGGTTGCTACGGTGTACGCGCTCGGGTTCGGTATGTCGTGACTGCGGGCCCGCAATCGGTCGAACGAGTTGATGGAGTAAAGAAGGTGACGCGCAAGGGAGTCGGATTGATCGCGGTAACGGCGGTTGTAATTGTTACCGTCATGGCCGCCGTCTTTTTTGGGGGGCGGCACAGTTTGTACCAGCCGTATCGGGGCGAGCCCGTGGAGATCACGGTCGAGTCGGGCGCAAGCATGGCGACGGTAGCGGCTGAGCTCGAAACACGCGATCTCGTGCCGAGCGCCGTGATTCTCAGGCTGTATACGCGTGTTACCGGGGACGCGGCAGCGATACAGTCCGGCCGGTATCAGATCGTTCCGGGCATGCGCCCGGTGGATATCATTCACGATATGGTAGCGGGTAATGTTATCGATGACTCAGTCAGGGTTACGATACCGGAGGGGTGGCAGCGTGAGCTGATTGCAGCTCGGCTCGCGCGCGCGGGGATTGTCGACCGTGAGGGATTCCTGGACGCGGCATTTATGCGGGATGCTTACCGCGGTATTGATCCGCTTCTCGACGAGCTCGACGACGACATCACACTTGAAGGGTTTCTATTTCCGGAGACCTACCGTCTGTTTCCCGATATGTCGCCTGAAACGGTGGTGCGCCGCAAGCTGAGGACGTTTGCTCGCCGTCTCGACGAAAAAACCCGGACTGCGATTGCACAGCAGGAGCTATCGCTGCGCGAGATCGTCACGCTTGCTTCCATTGTGGAAGCGGAGTCGCCGACCGAAGACATGCCCAAGGTCGCCGGCGTGTTCAGCAAACGGCTGGATCGCGGCATGCGGCTCGAATCTGACGCTACCGTGAATTACGTACTTGGTACGAGAATGCTTCAGCCGACCTTTGCTGATATCGCCGTCGATGATCCCTACAACACCTACCGCTATGCCGGTCTCCCACCGGGCCCTATTGGAAACCCCGGGATGAAAGCTATCCGCGCTGCGGCTAGCCCCGACGACAACCCGTATCTCTTCTTCCTCAACAAGCCGACCGGCGAGACGGTATTCGCACGAACCTTCGCTGAGCACCTTGAGAACAAAGCTCGCTATCTCGACTGACTGCGCTAGTCTGGAGGTGGCCGGCCGCGTGAGTACCGAAAAGAAGGGATGTTACTTTTCGAACTCGGACTTTGCCGATTTTACCGCGCTGGTCAGTGCGTCCCAGGCGAGGTCCATACCCGACTTGAGATCGTCCCACGCGGCGTCTCCGGATTGCTTGAGCTCCGCTAGCCTATCCTGGAGCTCGTCACGGCGATTCTTGGCTTCTTCGATCTGCTTCCGGTACTGTTCTCGCACGTCAGACCTAACCTGTTCCGCTTTGGCTTCAAGTGCGCCGATCTCGCTGTTCCATTCATCAAGCTTGGTTTTCAACTTGGCAACATACTCATCACGCTGTGTACCCATGTGCGTAATCCTCCCGTGAGCCCAAGCATATCGCCGGATGCCGGCGAGTGTCCAGTATCCGGTGAGCTAAGGAGTGAACCGCGGTGACAAGGGGGAGGCCCGCTGATCGAGCACGGGGCGGAGGTCAGTGGTCTCAAAGCGGGTACGAGGATCGAACCGTAGCGCTTGCTCACGCGCCGCCTCGTAGCGCTCGGGAGTAATGCGGTTGCGCGTTTTCAGCCGGTCCAGATGATGATCCATCCGGGAGGTCCAGACGGAGGAACCGTCGCTGTCCGTAAACAATGCGTGATAGTGTTTGGGGCTCGGTGCTATTGCGGCCAACCAAACCGCCTCCAGCACCTCGAGCTCGCTCGGGCTCTTGTTGAAGTAATACTGCGCCGCATCGTGAATTCCGAAAACGCCCGGACCGAACTCGATGACGTTGAGGTACACCTCGAGAATGCGTTCTTTGGGTACGTGGGCTACTTGTTCCATCAGGTAAACCAAGAACAGCTCCTGTAGTTTGCGAGCCAGTACGCGATCGTGGCTGAGAAACAGGTTCTTCACTAACTGCATAGAGATGGTGCTCGCACCGAGCTGATATTCTCCAGCTTCCAGGTTGAACTGCACCGCATATTTAATCGCCGGCCAGTTTATGCCCTTATGCCGGAAGAAGTAATTGTCTTCACCGGTCATAATTGCGCGCGGGACCCAATCGGACATCTCAGCGAGGTAAACGTAACGGGCGTCACGGGCTGTGCCGTGTGAAGCATCGTGCTCACGATGAGCAAGCAGAAAAGGCCTGTTAGGCAAGCGCGTATCGAGGTCGGTGGGGTTGTATAGCACGCGACGCAGTCGCTTGGAGGCAATCTGTGCTTCGGTAAGTCCGCCGTTGTCGCGTAACCAGCGATCCGGTACCGCTCGCGGCGGCGGAATGGCGACCGTGCGTTGGTAGTCGACAGACTCGTCGACGATGGTGTGCGTGAACGCCCGGTTCAGCTTGAAGACGTCTATGCTTTCCGGAATAGCCCTGACGGAAAAGTCTCTCAGATCGGGTCGGGCGACCCAACGCATGGCCGCGGCCCTGTCAAGCGGCAGCTCAAGATCAAAGTCCCAGCCGAAAGTGCCTTCCAGCTTCACCTCGGCGAGCTCTCCGGTTATCGCCTGCGGAATGCTATCTAAAATACTCTGGGTAGCAGTTCGCGGAAGCGCAACCTGCAAATCAAGACGTTTCGGTAAGGTGCACAATCCGCGCAATCCGTGTACGGCGGCACGAACCTCGGCCTTAACAGACCCAAGCTGTAGGCGGCCTTCCTCAATGACGAAACTGCCGCGCCGTTGTGGAGCGGCAACCGTACTGAGCTCGGTGGTGCGGGGCTCATCGTCGGCTTTCTTCAGGGGGTGTATCAGGCGTGGGGCCGGCAGCGGTGCGCGCGGGTCAAGCCTACCCTGAAAGCGGTAGGAGAAATCCGGGATCTCAACCGCCTCCAGCGCCGTGTGTGGCAGCAGTATAGAGGCGTCGCGCAATCTGAAAGCTCCGTTCAGCTCCGTGTGACCCTCACGAGAGTTGCGATGCATCGTGAGCTCGGCATCGAGTGTTCCGTTCGGTGGCGTGTCGACTATGTGAACTCCGGCCAGTTGTGTCAGCGCCGGGAGGCTGAGCCGTTTAAGCTCTGCGCGGCCGCTCACCATGGGTTCTCGATACCACAGTGCCTGATCGATGACCCACCGGCCGGCGTCCTTGCCGTCTGCGGTGATGCGCCCGCTGCTGTTGAGTTGCACCAGGTCGCGGCGCCGGTCCAGCTGCCAGTTCAGATTGAGCTCGGTAAACGCGAGCGTATCAGCCGGCGGCGCAGCGGGATCGAGCCCGTATGTGGTATCATAGGAAACAGAGATAGCAGCTCCATTGATGACAAGCTCGTTTGGGAACACGGATCGGCCGAAAACCGACCACAGGCGACCACGAAGGAGTGCGGAGTCTTGCCGTGAGGTCTGCGGCTCCGGGAGCTCCGACTCGGGCTGAGCAATGCAATGATCGCCGGAGGCGCAGGCTTCCGCTCCAGTTGCAGAATGCAGCCGGCTCAGCAGGTCCTGCATGATCGCGGCCGCCGCATCCCATTCGACAGTGCGGCCTGAACGAATGCGCGTGTGGGCTGTGGGTTCGATAAGGCGCAGAAGGCTGATATCGAGCTCATCGAGGTCCGCCAGGCTGTCGGGAAGTCCGTTCGTTACGAGCGCGGCCTCCTCGGCCTCAAACAGCTCGGTTAATTGGTCGCCGCGCCCGGCAAGGACAAGGCCGACGCGCAGCTGAACCGCGTTGAGTTCAAGGCGTCCGGCAACGCCGATGCGACGCGCAGCCAATACTACAGCGTGCGTGTCACCGTGTAGTCGCAGAAGCGGCTCCTCCAAGCTAAGCGATTGAATCTCGCGTTTGCCGAGCAGCAGTCCCGGTAGGTTTGTTTGGATTGAAAGCCGCCGGGCGCCGAGAATCTGCCGGCCGTCGTCTTCGTGGGCTTTAACGTGGTGTAACACCAGTCCCTCGCGTCGCGAATAACCGGCGTCGGCAAACTCAACGGAAACGCCGTACCGTTCGGTCAGCCGGCCAAGCTGCGCGCGCGCGATGCGCGCGCTGACGGAAGGAATCAGCCAGAAATGGACTGCGAGCATCAGGCCCGCTGCAACGGCGAGCGCTGCAGCGGTACCGCAAACGGCGCTACGTTTATACATCACAGGATGTCAGCGTGTGGGTTCGCCGGCACTCAGAGACCGGGGGTCAGCCCTCCGGTTGAGGTTCCTCCTGTGTCTGGGGTCCAGGGCCTTCGAGCCTGCGATAAGTCAGTAACAGCAACACTGATGCGTACCCGGTGTAAACACCACCGAGAAGCATGCTCAGGAGCGGCCCCAACGCCGGTATCACGTTCAAAACTAAGGAGGCCGCGGCGAACAAAACGCCGAGTGCAATGATGATCAAGAACAACGGCGCGGAGTCGCCGAACTCAGCGGTTGTCAAACGAAAACTCTTTCTGATTGCCGCCGGCGCACTGAGACCGGATGCGATCACCGCCGCGAAGGTGAACATCAAGAGATAGCTCAAGATAAGCCCGGGCAACAGCAGCAGCATCATGCCGATGCTGATCAGCACGCCTGAAATCACCGCAGCGACAGCGAGCGCGACGATGCGGCCCTTTGCTTCTTGAAAGCCGCTGGCGAGCGTCGGCTTTTGTCCAGCGATGCTCTGCTTAGCCATCGCAAGGGTCATCCCGTGAGCCAGGAGCGCAATAACTACACCGACCAAAAATAGCACTGTTGCGGCACCCAGCCCTCGCGCGATCATCGCTCCGGGCCCCGTTGCGTAACCG
This sequence comes from Spirochaetaceae bacterium, assembly GCA_003556605.1. Taxonomy (GTDB): domain Bacteria; phylum Spirochaetota; class Spirochaetia; order DSM-27196; family SLAA01; genus B1Sed10-166. Next base: position 25,707 of record PWQX01000181.1, on the reverse strand, counting down.
GGCAGCATCGTTCCCGGAGCAGGGGCGGGGCGGGCGACGAGCGAGAGCACTCCGAAGACAACCGACGCGGCAATGGTGGGAACTAAAATTATGACGTTTTCTCGCGCGATCGTAGTTGCATCGCGAAACATAGCGCGGCTAATCATTTGGTCCCTCCTTCCGGCAGTGTTGGTGCCGGGTCCACTACTTGCTAAAATTCGCCACACCTTATGATACTGGTGATGTCTTGGATAAGCAAGCTCGCAGTTGAATTCGTTGAAACGCTCGGTGATGTCCCTGTTGAGTCGTTGATCTGAGTTTCCCGTTGATGATCTGCAGCGGATGATCGGCGCTAACGCCTGCGCTTGCACGAGAGTGTGTTGACGATTGGGGTCGAAATCACGGACATTTTAGCGACCAATGAGCTGGCAGCCGGTTGTGACGCACGCGCCGGCAATCTCAATAGGAGCAAGTGCATGCAAACTGTCCGAGGCATACATCACGTAACCGCTATCGCAGGCGACGCGCAGGAGAATCTAGATTTCTACGTCGGAGTGCTCGGGATGCGCTTGGTGAAACGTACAATCAACCAGGACGCGCCTGACACCTACCACCTGTTCTACGCCGATCGGGACGGTAACCCCGGCACTGGCCTTACCTTCTTTCCATGGCCGAAACTGCCTCCGCGCCGCCCGGGCTGGGGCTTGTGGGACGAGCTGTATCTTGGGGTGCCGGCCCGATCGCTGACGTATTGGCACGAACGGTTGCAGAGCAAAGGCGTCAATTGTCAAGAGCCTGAGGTGCGTTTCGGCGAGTCGGTTCTGCCGGTCGAAGACCCGCACGGACTGCGGCTCGCTTTGGTTGAAAGCGAAACCTACGCCGAGTTCAGCTCTACCCCCTGGGAAGCAAGTCCGGTACCTCGTGAGTATCAGGTTCACTCGCTAGCCGGAGTTCGTGTGCTGGTCCGTGAGCACGAGGCAAGCGCCGAGTTCTTCGCGCGTGCCTTGGGGTTTCAGCCGGACCCTAATGAGGTGCAGTCCGCCGGCTCAGGCGAATGTGAATTGCGCCGATACGTCGTTGGCGAAGGTAAGGCCGGTCAACGTATCGATCTGTGCGTTAGTCCTGAAGTAGCGCGCGGTGCCTTGGGGGTCGGGGCGATACACCACGTGGCGTGGCGCGCAGCGGATGAGCACGAGCAGGCTCATCTATCACAGGCGGTGCGTTCCGCCGGTGGAAGCCCAACACCGACTATAGATCGGTTTTGGTTCAAGTCGGTGTACGTGCGGGAGCCTGGCGGCGCACTGAACGAGATTGCGACCGACGGACCCGGCTTTGCCGTAGACGAGTCGCCCGACAAGCTAGGTGAGCGTTTGGTGCTGCCCCCGTGTTTTGAGACGAGCCGTGAGGCAATCGAAGCGGCGCTGCCGGCGTTGAGCGTTCCGCGATTTGAGCCGGGGTGAGACTGCCCGAGGGGCCGCACCGTAGCAGAGCGTCGGGCGTGCCCGCAACCTACATCTGTGAGAACAGACGTGCGATTTCGTCTACCGCGAAGCTTGGGCACTCGACCGGGCGGCCGTCGTACAAAGCACGCAGCTCGCCCGCCGGACCCGAGCCGGCTTCGCCGATACCGGCGGCGGGCACCCCGTGCATTTCAAGCGCCGCAAGCATGGCTTCGCGAGACTGGTTCGCGACGGCAATCACCAGGGACCCCGAGCCAATCAAGCCGAGCGGGTCAAGTGCAAGCGCGCTGCACACTCGTTTTGTTATCTCCGCCGTAGGAATCTGCTTGAGGTCCACCGTCAGACTGACGTTGCCCGCTTGGGCAAGCTCCTGCAGCGCAGTGATCACGCCGCCCTCGGTAACATCGTGCATTCCGTGCAGTCCCGAGATCTTAGTCGCAATCTGTGCCTCGGGGACTACCGAAAGCTCCTGCACAAAGGCGCGGCCCTTCTGCAGCTCGGTCTCGGGTATCCCCTCGTCAAGTAAGCGTCCCGCGAACTCGGTGCAGAGTATGGCGGTACCCTCAAGACCGGCGCACTTCGTGAGTATGATCGCATCTCCTGGCTGGATCGCGCGTTTGTCGACCAATGCGTCGCGGTGAACCGTGCCGGCCATCGTCCCGCACACCAACGCATGCGTAACCGCCTCGGTTATCTCGGTATGCCCACCGACTACTGTAATCCCCAGCTCGCGGCAGGCGGATTCAATTTGGTGAAACACGGTTTCAACGGCGTACAGAGTGCTGTTCGGGGGCATTAAGACCGCGGCCAGGAACCAATTGGGTTCGGCGCCCGAGCACACCAGATCGTTGGCGCTGACACACACCGCGTACCGGCCAACCTGATCGGTTGCAAAGGTAATCGGATCGCTTTTCAGAACGATAACCTCATCCTTGTCGCCGTGCACCACGGCGGTATCCTCTCCAATCTTTGGACCGATTAGTACGCGTGCAGCCGAGTCGGCTGTCTGCAGCTCGTCCAACAACGGCGCAAGCTGCTCGCGCGGGAGCTTCCCCACCGCCAGCGGTCGATGCCGAGTGAGTAGAGCCGGCAGCTCATCGAGGCTTGCGATCGCGTAGTCGGCCCCGAGGTCACGTGCGCTTCGATCGAGGTCCGCGGCATTCGACAATAGGCAGCTCCAGCTGCCTGCGCTGCGTGCCGCCTCAATATCGAAGCGATGGTCACCAACCACCATCACTTCATAGGGCTCCACCCCGAGTAACGCAGCGGCGTGCGGTACCGACTCCGGGTGCGGTTTGACCGGTCCGCTATCGTCTCGAGTAAGTAAGACCGCGAAATCGCTCTTATTCAGGTGCGTGAAGTTCTCGAGGCTTCGCGCGACCGCGGCAGTCGTGTTGCGGGTAAACATCCCGACCCGTAGCCCCATTTCGCGTAGCTGAAACACAGTGCGTTCGGCGCCGCTGTTCGGTTCGCTTGTAGCTGCGGCCTGCAACTCGTAGGCATCGAGGAGGTCGAGCTTCGCTTCGCGGGGCCGGCCTTGCGGTAGTGTCTCAAGGTACTCGAGAATCGCGATGCCCGGCGGACATTCGAGTTCCCGCCGGAGGTGCTCGAAATCAAGCGCGCCCGGCTTCGTTAGGGTCCCGTCGAAATCAAACAAAACCGCCCGAATCTGCGTGTTGCGCATGATGGCCCCGATTCTACACTATACTTTCATCCGGAGCGCCGTGGTCTTTGCCGTCGCTTACGGCTTGAACCTCTCGCTGCACCGGCAGGAAAGCTGCCGGTGCAGCGCGTTTGAATCCGGCTCTCAGCGCTGCACGCGAGCGTTGCCTTCCCAGATTGCCCAGATTTGATCCTCGTCTGCGGGTTGTCCGTAATCGGTGAGGAATGTGGTGGCCAGCGCACCGCTTGCCCAACCGAACTGCGCCCATTTCTCAGGCTCCCAACCCTTGAGAATGGCGTACAGCACGCCGCCGACGAACCCGTCGCCGCCCCCGATGCGATCGAGGATCGTAATCTCACGCGGCTCGATGACGTGCCAGTCGTCCCCGTGCGACATGATCGCGCCCCAGAGGTGAAGATTGGCGCTTACCACTTCGCGGAGCGTGGTCCCGTATACCGAAGCATTAGGATAGGTTTTCTTTACGGTGTCGATCATGCCTTTGAAGCCTTCGATCTTCGCGGCGAGCCCGCTACCTCCGGCTTCAGGCCCGGCGAGTCCCAAGCACAACTGGAAGTCCTCTTCATTTCCTACCAAGATATCGGCGAGACCTGCGATCTCGCTGAAGATATCTCGCAGAGCCTTCTCGCGCCCTTTCCAGAAGGATGCGCGATAGTTGAGATCAAAAGAGATGCGTGTTCCGTACCTCTTCGCGGTACGCGCAAGCTCCAAACAAAAGGTTCCGGTCTCCGGTGATAGCGCCGCGAATAATCCGGACATGTGGACGATTTGAACGCCCTCTTCTCCGAAGATGCGGTCTAGGTTGAAGTCGTCAGCGCTGAGCGTGCGTCCCACTTCGCCGGTGCGGTCGTTGTAAACGCGTGGGCCCCTAGCGCCGTACCCGCTGTCGGCGATGTTTATCTGGTGACGGTAGCCCCATGGTCCGCCTTGCTCGCGTTCGGGACCTTCGTACGCAATATGCCTGCTGCTCAGATTGTCTTTGATAAACCGAGAGATTGGACTTCCTTTGACGAATGCAGTCAGCACTTTGGTCGGCAGCCCTAAGTAAGAGGACACGCTGATTACGTTTGACTAGGCGCTGGTGGCGTGCATCATAAACGTATCACTCATGTGCACCGGTTGTCCTGCCGGTGGTGTCAGCCGGGTTCCCATACTCGTCGGAATGAGTATCGCATAGTCACAGTTGTCTCGTAGTTGCATGGTCATGCTCGTATCCCCCTCTAAACATTGTGTTGCAGTGCGAGGGCATTGTAATCGATAATCTGACCTGACCGCAATACGACGAAACCGGGGGCGCGCAGCCGGCGGTAGCGGATTATTCGCGCGGTGAGGGCGGCGACTGTAGCAAAAGCCGAGTCAGAAGGTCGTCGCGAGGAGGCTGAGCCTCGATGATCGCGATCTTTTCTCGCCGTGGGAGTCGCCGAAATCGATATTCAGCGCGTAGTGCGAGTCCTCGGCTGCCGATTCCCACCGCGTAGCGAAGCGTGATCCTGCCTGCGCCGCGCGTAAATCGTGCGGCCCGAGAGCGGCCGGCGTGGTGCTCGTGCAGACGGCGTTGGAGATCGGTGGTGATGCCCGTGTAGAGCTGTGCATCGCATTCAATCAGGTAGAGCCACCAGACGGGTGCGTGCGGCATGTCCGGGTAGTATAACGTGGTAACGCGTATCTGTCCTGCGCGGTTTGTGCCCCCTGGGAGTGTTGTATGCTCGCCGGTATTCCGAACAGGATCCCGGCATGATGTGTTCGGCGACTTGACAGACTATGCTCCCGAGTCTGTATTATTGGGTACCCAAGAGGTACGGGAGCAGCGGTGTGCAAGAAGACCCCGAAGCACGCGCCGGCCGACAGCAGGTTGCAAGCGAAACGTTTCATGGTGATCCGGCCGACGTTCGGTCAATAGACTACCGTGACGGTGAATTGTGGTTTCTCGACCAGACCCAGCTGCCGGAACGCGTGATCATCGAGCGGCAGGAAAGCGCTGAGCACGTTTGGGACTCCATCAAGCAGTTGAAAGTCCGGGGCGCTCCCGCAATCGGGATCGCCGGTGCGTACGGGCTGGTTGTGGGACTAAGACCCTATCGGGCATTCGGCCGTGAAGCATTTCTCGAACAGGCGAAAAGGCTTGCGGCGCATCTCGACGGCGCGCGCCCAACTGCGGTGAACCTCAGCTGGGCGCTCAAGCGCATGCTCCGAACCGCCGAGGCCGGCGGCGGTGACGGCGCGGAACTGTTTGCCGAGCTCGAGCGCGAGGCGCGGCGTATTCATCGCGAGGATATCGAGTTATGCCGGGCCATCGGAGAACACGGGCGCGGTCTCATCCGCGACGATATCGGGATTCTCACACATTGCAACGCCGGTCGCCTGGCTACCTCGGATTACGGCACTGCGACCGCACCAATGTATCTGGCGCATTCGCAGGGGGTGCGCTTCCGGGTCTACGCCGACGAAAGCCGGCCGCTGTTACAGGGTGCGCGGCTTACGAGCTGGGAACTGCGGGCGGCCGGAATAGACGTCACGGTGATCACCGACAACATGGCGGCGTTCGTGATGTCGCACGGCCTGATCAACCTGGTGCTGGTGGTCACCGACCGCGTTGCCGCCAACGGAGACGTTGCCAATAAGATCGGCACCTTAGGTGTCGCGATTCTTGCCAAGCATTTCGGGATTCCGATGTACGTCGCCTGCCCATCATCGACAGTGGATTTAGCGACCACCGCCGGGACAGAAATCGTGATTGAAGAGCGGTGTCCTGAGGAGGTTACACAGTTTGGGCTGCGCCGTACCACTCCGGAGGGTGTTTCGGTACGCAACCCTGCCTTCGACGTGACCCCGAACGAGATAATCTCGGGGTTGATTACCGAGTGCGGGATTATTCGCCCCCCCTATGTCCAAGCGCTGCGTGAAGCCTTCGGGGGGCGAGCAGGCGGTGAGTGTTGAAGACCGCAAAGCGCGCTTAGTGCTTCGCGATTACCCACACTGCGTGTACAATGCCCGGAACATAGCCGAGCAACGACAGCAGGATATTGATCCAGAAAGGGCCGCGTAACCCAACGTGCAGAAACACGCCGAGGGGCGGCAGCAGAATCGCGATGATAATGCGAACAAAATCTCCCACAGCATCCTCCCGGTACGAACTTCGATACGTGAAACGAGCGCGTCCCATGATAACGCACGCCTGCGCTACCGGCCAAGGGGTTGGGGGTGGCTAAAAGCCAAGTGGTCTACCGGCTGCGGGTCGGCACCCTCCTTCTCATGGGTGGATTCGGGGTGATGGGCGGTGGCCTGCTGGCACCGGCTCTGCCTGCGTTGCTCGCGCCGTTTGAGGTCGACGAGGGCTCGGTCGGCCTGGTGTTGAGCGTGTATACCTTTGCAGCCGCGCTTACCTTGCCGTTTACCGGACTTCTGCTGGATCTGCTGGGCCGCAAGACGGTCGGAATCACCTGTCTGCTGATCGACGGGCTATTCGGGTTGCTGTGCACCACTGCACCGAGTTTCACCGTGCTGCTGGTGTTGCGATTCGTACAAGGCATTGGCATTGCCGGTTTGATTCCTGTTGCCATGACGGTGGTGAGCGACTGGTACGAGGGAGAGCAACGATTGCGCATTATGGGCTTCCTCAGCGGCACAATCGCGGTTGCCGCGGTTGTTATACCGCTGGTCGGCGGCTTACTGGCAGAACTGGACTGGCGCTACCCGTTCGCGGTGTACGGGTTCTCGTTAGTTTTGGCGCCCGTGTTTCTGGTGTTGATACCCGAGTCAGCCCCGGGGGCACAGCTTACGGATATGCGCTCCAAGACGCGTACCTACCTTGGTAGGCTGCGAAGTGCGCTCGGTCTCCGGGGAGTTCGGGAGGTCTTTCTCCACTCGTTCGGTATCTATTTTTTGCTCTACGCGCTGGTCACCTTCGTGCCGCTGTTCCTCGCGGGCGTGTACGGCCTTGGGGTAGGCGTTGCCGGGGTCGCGATCTCGCTGAATGGGTTTGTCGCCGCGCTCGTAGCCGCACACGCGGTCGCGATCAACCGCCGTATCGGCAAGCGCCTTACCATCTCGTTTGGATACCTCACGATCGCAGTGAGCCTTACCACGATTCCGCTCTGGCCGGGGCTTCCCGGGGTGGCCGTGAGTTTGATACTGTTCGGGATGGGTATGGGAGTAGTGCAACCGGTGATCTTCAACTGGGCTACTACAGCCGGGCCTCCGGGTTTAATCGGTTCTATTGTCGCGCTGTTTAACACGTTGAAGTTCATCGGGATGACCGCGGCCCCGGTTGCACTGCGCGGCGTTTACGGCGTTGGTGGGCTGATCTTGACCTTCGCTGCCGCCGGCCTCATAGCTGTGTTGTGGGCGCTGCGGGCTTTTGCACGAGCGGAGAGCTGAGCTCAGAATCAAGCAAGAAACGGATAACCGGGTGCTCGGCAATAGCTTGAACCCGTGTTATAGTCCATTTGCGTAGCGAAGCATACGGGACGATAAGGAATAGCGAAGCTATGAGTGTAACGACTCTTCGTGAACTGCTCGAAAACAGTGTTGCCGCTTATTCCGAGCGCCCTGCGCTCGGGTTGATCGGTGACGGCGGCTACACTTACCGCGAGTTAGGTGAACAAGTAACGGGTCTCCGGAAAGCGTTGGCCTCCCGTGGGGTCCAAGCCGGGGACCATGTCGCGCTGCTCAGCGAGAACAGGCCAAACTGGGGTGTAGTGTACCTTGCGGTGACCGGTATGGGCGCCGTAATCGTTCCAATCTTGCCGGACTTCTCTCCGGCCGAAATTGCCCGAATCTTAGACCACGCCGGCGTTTCGGTGCTCTGTGCATCGCGCGGGTTGTACCCCAAAGTCGCCGATTACACAGACGCCCAACTGCTGCTGGTTGACGACTTGCAGTTCATAAAGCCGGGCACTCCGGCGGAAGGGCTCCCGCCGCAAGGACCGCCGTCAGGCGTCGCTACCGGGCTTCTCGGCCGCGAGAAAAGCACCGCGGCAGCGGAGCTGACGCCTGCGGAGAGCGACTTGGCCGCGATCCTGTACACTTCGGGAACCACCGGAGAACCCAAAGGCGTGATGCTCACCCACCGGAACTTGGTGCAGAACGCCCTTGCCGCACGGGTGCTTGCGGACCTTGGTCCGGAGGACCGGCTGCTTTCAATCCTTCCGCTCGCGCATACCTACGAGTGCACCATCGGGTTTCTCATCCCCATCTCTACCGGTTCAAGCGTTCGGTATCTTGGTAAACCGCCTACGCTCTCGGTGTTGCTGCCGGCGCTCAAAGAAGTAGAGCCTACCGTGATGCTGAGCGTGCCGTTGATCATGGAAAAGATCTACCAGTCGCGCGTTGCCCCGGTGTTCAACAAGAACGCCGTCACGCGGGTGGTCGGCCGTATCGGGCCGCTACGCCGCATCGTTCACCGCGCGGCGGGAAAAAAGGTGTACCAGACCTTCGGGGGAAAGCTGCGGTTCTTCGGTATCGGGGGCGCGCCGTTATCACCCCAAGCCGAGCGATTTCTGCGTGAAGCACGCTTTCCGTATGCCATCGGCTACGGTCTTACCGAGACCAGCCCGCTTGTCGCGGGTACCGGCGCCGCCAATACGCGCCCGCGCTCTACCGGTCCGCCCATTGCGGATGTTGAGGTACGGATCGACCATGAATCCGGCGACGGCGTCAACGGTGAGATTCAGGTGCGCGGGCCGATCGTGATGCAAGGGTATTACCGCAACGAAGAGGCCACGCGTGAGGTATTCACCGAGGACGGCTGGTTCAGAACCGGTGACCTCGGGGCGTTTGACAAAGACGGCTACCTCTACATTCGAGGGCGGCTGAAGAATATGATTCTGGGCCCGAGCGGTGAGAATATCTACCCCGAGGATATCGAATCCGCGATAAACGAGAACGAGCTGGTGGTTGAGTCGCTTGTTTTTCAGTGGAAAGGTCAGCTGGTTGCCCGGGTCCACGTCAATTTTGATAAACTCCGTGAGCATTTAGGGATCGGCGAAGAGAACGTCGCCGCGATCCAAAAGCGGGCTGACGAAATTCTCGACGGCCTTCGGTCGCAGGTAAATGCCCAGCTCGGGCGTTTCGCGCGCTTGAGTCGGATGATTCTCGAATGGGAGCCATTTGAGAAAACGCCGACGCAGAAGATCAAGCGTTTTCTCTATACGCACCTCGGACAGCACAACAAGAAACGCACTTAGACGGCGAATCACAGGTGTCATAGGATTGCGTCATAGGATTGCGTCACAGACACGATTAGCGAGTATCACGAAAGGGAGAGCAATAAGATGAGCGAACGAGCGAGACCGGTAGTGCTGATTGTACGTGACGGGTGGGGACGAAATCCCAATCCTGAACACGACGAGTTCAACGCAGTGAAGCTTGCAGATACCTCGTGCAACGATCGATTGCTCCGCGAGTACCCGTGGACGACCATCCACACCTCGGGTGAGGACGTTGGCCTGCCCGAGGGGACGATGGGGAACTCCGAGGTGGGGCATCAGAATTTGGGTGCCGGCCGCATCGTGAATCAGGATTCGGTGCGTATTACGAAAGCGATCCGTACCGAAGAGTTCTTCTCGAACGGCGCCCTGCTTGAGGGTGTTGAGCGCGCGAAGGCGAACAACGGGTGGGTGCATATCATGGGTCTCGCCTCAGATGCCGGAGTGCATTCGTTGCTCGGGCACCTGTACGGCTGTCTTGAGCTGTGCAAACGCGCCGGACATGAGAGAGTGGCGGTACACCTGTTTACCGACGGGCGAGACACCGGACCGTATACCGGAATTGAGTTCGTGCGGCGGATCGAAGCCAAGATGGCCGAGCTGGGTGTGGGTCAGGTGGCGTCGGTGGCCGGGCGCTACTACGCGATGGACCGCGACAACCGCTGGGAACGGGTAAAACGAGCCTACGATATGCTCACTGGGCGCGACGCTGAGATCGAGAGTTACTCCAGCGCAACCGACGCGCTGCAGGCTTACTACAACGATCCTACGAACGACAGCCAAAACGGCGACGAGTTCGTCACGCCGCGCTGCGTGGGCTCGAACTGGAAGGATACTCGCATCGCCGACGGTGATACCGCGGTCTTTTTCAATTATCGGGGCGATAGACCGCGCGAGATCGTGCGTGCGTTCGTGATGCCGGAGTTTCAGGGCGCGGTCAAGCCGTCGCCCGACAGCGGCCAAAAGGGGTTCGACCGCGGGCGCAAGCTCGACGTCTATTGGGTAACGATGACGGCGTACGAGGAAGAGTTGAACCCGCTCGTCAACGTTGCGTTTCGGAAACCTCCCAAGATGGAGAGTATCGCCGGCGAGTATCTCAGCAGACTGGGGTTGCGGCAGTTCCGCTGCGCGGAGACCGAGAAGTTTCCGCATGTGACGTTTTTTTTCAACGATTACCGAGACGAACCGTTTGAGGGCGAAGAGCGCGAGATGCCGCAGTCGCCGCAGGTAGGCACCTACGATCTGAAACCCGAGATGAGCGCAGAGGCGGTTCGTGATGTGGTTCTCAAGCGTATCGCCGCCGATGACTGCGAGGATTTCATTCTCGTGAATTTCGCCAACGGTGACATGGTGGGTCACACCGGTAAGCTCGATGCGGCAATCAAAGCTTGCGAGGCTGTCGATGCATGCGTACAGCTGATCGTAGACGCCGCTCTGGCACGCGGGGGAAAGCTGATCGTCACTGCCGATCACGGGAACTCCGAGCAGCTGTGGGATCCGGAGAACAATAGCGCGCACACCGCGCATACGGTCTATGATGTTGATTGCATCATCGTGGATCCGGATCGAAGCGGCGGCGCCTCGGGCAGCCCGGACGTCCCGTCGCGGAAGCTGCGCGACAACGGGCGGCTCGCCGACGTGTTTCCCACGGTGCTTGCTCTGATGGGTCTGGACAAGCCACAGGAGATGACCGGCGAGTCGCTGTTGCGCTGATCACCTGCGAATCTATGTGGGGGCCGCATTGAGTTGGCCGCGTCGCCTCTACGTCAAATACCCCGTGTGCGTCTTGAAATCAGCCTCCTGCAGCGCGCGTGCCGCGCGTTCAAGCAGGCCCTGTGGCAGGCGATTGCCGGAGTGGGTCAAAAAGGGGGGGGCAGCTTGGAGTGCCTGGTGCCACGAGGGCGTAATCCAGCTCGGCGCCGCGCACCAAGAATATGTTGCCGTAGTCATGCCCGGCCCGCGCAACGCGATCCGCTGCCGTCAGTTCGGCATGGATCTCGGCTTGCGGGATTTCGGCCCCCTTCGGTGCCGTCACGGTGAAACCGCTCACCCGTCGCGCGGCGAGCGCGGCAGCGCGTTCTGGGTTTCCGGCTGGCATCGTGCCGGTGTCGAGCTGTGCGGCGGTTTCAAGTATCGCCGCGCGGGCTTCTCCAGGGCCGGTCCGCAGCATCCCGATCATGATCCACACCTGGAGCTCTTCGGCGATGCTGAGCAGCGCATCCACGAGCTCGCGTTGTTTCTCCTCCGGCATCTCTTACCCGTCTCCGGTTGATCCGGGGGCGAGAAACGTCTTGACTGCCGGCGAAAGATGCCGCAGATGCGCGCGCACACGCTCGGTGTCGATATTACCGGCGGTATCGCGATAATGGGGTCGGCAACGGGCACCACAGTTCGGGTATGCCTTCCCCAAAGATCTCGTTCACAATCTGGGCACGTTTACGGATTACGTTGTTCGGCATACGCTACTCGCTTTCGTTCGCGGGTTTGGTTGTGACTTTCAGCCCTTCCGGGGCTATCCGTAACCTGAGCTCCTCGGTCTCGCTGCGATCGAGCTCGGTGTAAACTGCGCTGTGAACCAGTTCAACACCATTTTGGGTAGGGTGTGTGAGCACGAACACATTCGCCTTAGTCTCATCCGGCCGTTCACTGTTGTCCTCCAGCGGCGAAACGCGCAGGGTCAAGGCATGCTCAGCCGGAAACTCAAACACGTGTACATCTTCAACTCGCCGATAGCTTACCGATTCCAGATCCCGGTAGGTTCTTCGTCCAACGCGGCCGCTCTTGGTGCCTTCCTGGTCCGCGAGAACCGCGTCACGAGCCTGCTCGACGACAACAAGCGCGTGTTGCGTTTCACGCAAGCGGGCACGCCGTTCGGCGACAAGCTCCGACAATGCTTTGTGCTCGTACTCGTACTCATCCGGAATGTCAACAAAGAAGAAATGCTCAGCGTATTCGTACACGCGGTGTGAGGTGTCAACCCACTGCACCCGATGCCCCTCGTAGTCTTCATCGAGGCGGATCGCAACGCGCTCGGCAGCCTCGCTGAAGATGTTCTGATCGTGTTCTTCACCCCAGTTATTCGCAACGATCAGAGTTATCCGATCGCCGGTGGAGTCGGTGAGGTACCCGTAGGCGAGCATCGAGTGATGCCTTTGCGGCGCCACGTAACCGAACGCGGCTACTCGCCCGGCGGCAATCTCGTCAATGACCGCGCTCGTCTCCGAGCGCAGGCTCTCCAGCGATTGCTCGGTGTCGAGGTCGTATCCTCTGCTAACGAACTGCTTGAACATGATATCGTTTTGGAGCATGTTCATTTGGTCTTGGACATCCGGTGTGGCCTCGCGTACTGCGTAAATTGAGTCGTAGTAGGACGGCAGCAGATCGGAATTACGGCGAAAGCGGACTTGGCTTCCGGTAAACGCGTAGCACCTACCGATCCGCCCTCCGAACAGGGCATACGTGAAGTCCAGCAAGACGGTTTTCTCCTCCGGCTGCAGGGTGCCGAAACGTTCCTCGGCCCACGGGAACAAGACCCGTGAGTACGGGCGTACCGACCCATACGGGCTGCGCTTGTTCGAAAACCGGAAATTATCCCGTCCCCACACGAAGTCACTGAAAGCAACCTGAAGCTCGCGGGTGCACGAGCCGGTTTCGGTTTCCATGGTGACCGTAATGTCGTGCACTCCTGCCTCGTGGAACGCTGTGAGCTTGATGTCGATCTCTTCGGTTTCAGGCACTTTGAAGCTTGCTGTGCTGTCTGTGGATTCTATCGTGAGGCGCTCAAGCGCCAGTTCCGGGTCGTTGAGCAAGAACTCAAGCAGCAACGGGCTTCCGCTGCGCGAGCGCACCTCCACCACGAGATCCGGCGCGTGCTCGGTGCACCAATCGGTTATCGTAAGCGCCTCAGCCTCGGCGGCAGCAAGCATGCCCAGAATAACGAAAGCAAACAGGGTGATGCAGCGCCGCTTGCGCTGCACCCGCACGATCATAGCAGTCGGCGTGGCGTTGAGCAGGTTCTCAGTGAGCCATTGTACTCGTGGCATTACAGCCCTAGTATACCAGCAGGGGGCGCCAAACTCCAGCAGTCTTTGCGGGAGCCTGTTCGGGGGTGTCTTATGGGTCGGCGGCCGTGTTATGCTTACGGTACGCAGCGGCATTTCGGCTCACCGGCACCGGATCGGCGGGCGCCGCATTAGGGCGCCGGGCAATTGCGAATGCCGTGGGAGGACCCGTCCTGGTGGGTAGGTTTAGCCCTGTACGGCGAGGCGTTCGCGCCTTGGTATACGTATCTATCGCACTTCTGTTGACGTTGGTGCTCGGAGTGTGGTTTGCCACCTTACCGGTTGTACAGCAGTTTGCGGCCGAGCATGCGGCGAGCCGGCTATCGGAGAAGACCGGAAGTGAGATCTCGTTTGAGCGCGTGCGCGTGCACGTGCCCATGGATCTCCGGGGAGTCGCGGAGCTTCGCGTCTTTGGGGCCGCCATCATCGATCCGGAGGGTGAACAGCTGTGGCGCAGCGGCGAGATTACGGTGCGCGTGAGCCTGCCGGCTTTGCTGCAACGACGTGTTGTAATCACGCACGCGGCTGTCGACCGAGCCGGAGCTTACTTCTATCGCTGCGAAACAACCGGTAAGGTGAACCTCATTACGCTAGTCGAGCAATTACGGCGTCGTACCGGGCTCGAGGCCGATCGCGACGCGGTGCGCCGTCGGCACCCTGAGGATAGTCGCGGGATAGACCCTTGGCGTGTGGAGATCCGGACAGCCGAGCTCTCCCGCTCGCAGGTGCGGCTCGCGGGAACCGGCGGACACTCCGAGTGGCGGCTTCAGGATCTCTCATTGAACGTCAGCGGTTTGGAGATCGCCGGCGGGCAGGTGAGCGGACGGGTTCGGGACATGTCTTTTACCGAACGCACGGGTCTCGCCGGTGACGGTATAGAGCTGACCGAGCTGTCGGCGTTGGTGACGGTTTCGCGTTCCGGAGCCCGTGCTGAACAACTGCGCGCGCGAACGCAGAACAGTCTTATCGTCGCCGATCTCTCTGCTGAGGTATCCGCTTGGGGCGAGTTGCCCGAAGCGCCCGAGGATTTAGTTGCTAGCGTCGATATCGACGAGCTGCACCTAAGCATACAAGAGCTCGCGAACGCGTTTCCCGGGATCGCGTTCCAAGACTACTTTGGAACCCCCGGAATCCCGGAGGTCCGGTACCCTCAGATAAGGGTTCAGGGCAAGGCACATGGCGGTGTGGCCGAGTTGGCCGTCCCGGAGCTAAGGCTGCGATTGGGGGAGCATAGCAGCTTCCGGGGTGCAGCAGTGCTGCGCGATCTGGCGAAAGGGCGCGACGGCAGCATGGAGCTCAACGTCGAAGCGCTGGAGCTTGACCGCCGCGATCTTGCCTATTTCGTTTCTCCCGGGCAGATACGTGAGGCTCCGGTGCCGGAGCACTTGGCGCTTTCCGGGCGGTTGCGGGGAGGGCGACGGCAGCTCGCGCTGCAGTTGCGCGCACGTAGCACCTACGGGGATCTTGCGATTGCCGGTGAAGCTGATCGGGTCGGCGGGGTCGACGGGTACGCCTATCGCCTTGGGCTTGAAACTGAACGGTTTGAGGTGGGGCGCGTGCTGCCGATAGACACACCGCTCGGGGCGGCGGCGTTGCAGCTCCGCGCCGAGGGGCGCGGGCGCACGCTCGAGACCTTAACTGCCGAAGTGTCTGCCCACCTGCCGGATGTCGAAGTACACGGCGAGGTGCTGCAGGACGTGACGATCGAGGCGCAATACCAGGCAGGGCGGATAGCAGCGCGTGGCGCTATCGACGACGCGCGGCTTGCGGGCGCCGGGTGGGCAAAGCTGGATCTGCTCGCCCGAGAGCCGCGCTATCGCGGTGAGCTTGTGGTGGAACGTGCCGAGTTGGGGCTCTTGGGTATCGTGCCCCACATGGTACAGGTTGCCGGCACTTTCACTGCCGACGCTGCCGGCGGCTCCCCGGACACCGTGACCGGACGCTTTGGTCTCAGCGACCTCCGCGTCCGGCACGGGCAGAAGACGGGTTCGGTGTCGTCGGCAGAGGTTCGTACTCACAATGTCCCGGGACACACGCATATTGTGCTCGAGTCGGAGGTTGCCGGCGGCGAGCTCACTTCAACCGTGCCCCTCACGGCGCTGCCCGGCGTACTGCACGGTCACGCTCAGCAGTTTTTCCGCCTACCCGAGACACCTCGCAAGCGGAAGCCGGAGCACCAATTCGTGCTGCATGCTGATATCAAGGAGCTCTATCCGGTGCTGGCCGGATTCTTTCCTGAGCTGCAAGCGCTGTCGCCTGGTTCGCTGCGGGTTGAGTTCGACGGCGCTGAGCGAATACTGGACGCTGGGCTCGCCTTCGATCGTGTAAGCTACGGCGCGGTTGACATTGCCGGACTGCAGGCCACAGCGCGTTCAGACACTGACGAGCTCTCGTATGATCTGCAAGCAGCCGGCGTTGCGGCAGGGGCTCTGTTCATGCACTCCCCGAGAGTGTACGGGGCGGCGCGTGATAACCGGTGGGAGGCGCGGCTTTCGTTGCAGGACGCCGAGGAGCGAGAGCTATTGCGGCTGGGAACTGTCCTTGAGGCGCGCGAGACAGCGGTGGTCGCGCGTCTGATGCCGGATGATATCATTATCCGCGGCGAGCAGTGGGTTGCACCGGAGGACCACGAGATACGGTTTGAGCGCGACCGGATTACGGTTCACAACATCAGAGTGCGAAGCGGTGAACAATGGGTCAGCGCGCGTACCCGCGAAGAGCCCGACGGAACCGAGCCGCTTGAAATCGATATCTCCAACGTTGCGCTAACCACGATCGGCGGGCCACTGGGTGTGCCGGAAGAGCGTCTCTCCGGACTCCTGAACGGTAGCGTCGAGGTTCTGCTGCGAGAGTCAGAGCCTCTGGTGGTCGCCGAGCTCGCGGTTTCCGACTTACGAATTGAGGGGCTTGAGCTCGGCCGTGTGAGTTTGGAGCTGGACAACCGAATCCCCGGACGGTTCACCGGCGGCTTTGCAATCGAGCATCAAGCGAATCGGGCTCGCGGAACCGGTTACGCGATACCATCTGAAGGTATTGCCCGTATTGAGTTCGAAATCGGCCGGTTAGATCTCGCATACCTTGAGGCTGTAACGCTCGCGGAGTTAACCGACACCGAGGGTTATATGAACGGGTCAGGGTGGGTTGGTTTTGATAGCGGTAGGGAGGATCCGGTATTCGGCGAAGGTGAGCTCGGGTTTCACGAGGCGAGAGTTGCGCCGGCAGCGCTTAACACTGCGTTCTTCGTCGATGATCAGCGCATTGCGTTTTCGGATGGTGTGTTGGTGCTCAGTGATTTCGTGGTGCACGACACGGACGGGAACAAAGCGGTGGCAGAAGGCGATATTGAGTTCCCGTCTCCGGCCGGCGCACTGCGCTTTAAGCTAGCGGTTCGTGCCGATCGCTTTATCGTGATGGATACCGCCGCTGCTCACAACGACCAGTTGTACGGCCGCATCGTGATAGACAGCGACCTACAAATCAGCGGGACGCGTGATGAGCCGGTAGTCGAAGGCAGCGCCGGGCTGCAACAGGGCAGCGCCGTAACGTTCGTTATGCCCGACCGCGCACCGATTGTGCACGAAGGCGAAGGCGTGGTCCGCTTTGTTGACGCTGACGAACGGTACGCGGTGCCACGCGGTACCGACCGCGCGCTTGAGCTGCGCGCAGAGGACATGTTTGATGCCACCTTTGACAGACTTGAGCTCAGCGTGAACGTTGTCATAGACCCGGACACGCGGTTAACGATGATTGTCGATCCGCAATCCGGTGATCGGCTTAGGCTGCGCGGTGGCGGGAACCTCAGCCTTGCCGTGGTGCCGGGTGGGACCGTCACGTTGTCCGGCAGCTACACAGTCTCGCAAGGAGACTACGAGCTTTCGTTTTACACCATCACGAGGCGGAGATTCGTGATTCAACCGGGAAGCACAGTGGTCTGGACCGGCGACCCCCTCGACGCAGAGCTTAATATCGATGCGGTTTACAGCGTGCGCGCGTCGCCTGAGAACCTCTTTGCCGCTTACGTACCTGATCAAGAGCGGGGAGTCTACCGCACAGAGCTCCCGTTTCAGGTTGTGCTGATAATGCGGGGGCGGTTAACCGAACCGGACATCAGCTTTGAGCTCGACATGCCGGCCGAACAACGCGGGGCGCTTGGCGGCGCTGTCTACAGGCGAATCCAGCAGCTCAACGAGCACGAGGCCGATCGAAATCGACAGGCTTTCGCGCTCATCGTCTTGAACCAGTTCATCGCCGACGACTTAACCGGTGTCGATCAAACTGCAGCGCTTGTTCCGGGCGGGCGCTCGAGCGCAGCGCGGATTCTGACACAGCAATTGAACGTCATGGCGGGTCGGATCCTGCCCGGGACCGATCTGCGTTTCGACGTTGAATCGTATGAGGAATACACTGAGGAGGGTCCCGAGGGCAGGACCGAAGTACACGTTGACATCACGCAACGGCTTTTCGGTGATCGGCTTATTGTACAACTGGGCGGCCGGTTCGACGTTGAGGGCGAGCGGCGGCGGGAGGCTGAAGCAGGCGAGTTTGCCGGCGATGTAACCCTGGAGTACTTGGTCACTGAAGACGGACGATATCGTCTGCGCGGTTTTCGGCTCAGGCAGTACGAAGGTCCGGTTGAAGGCACCGTTACCAGCACCGGGCTCTCGGTTCTCTACACGCGCCAGTTCGATCGAGTGCGAGATCTATTTCGGCGGGTTGACCCCGACCATCCGGAAGCTCAGGCGACTTTCGAAGCGCCCGGGCTCCCCGAAGGGGATTCGCCGCAGTGAGGATTCGCATGCCGCGGCTTCGGATGAGCAACGTTCTTGCTCGGATGATTCTGCTCGGCGTGAGTCTTATCGGGTTTTCGGGGTGCGCCGGTCTGCGGTTTATCCCCGAAGATGAGGAACTCTATACCGGTGCAGATGTACGCATTGAGTCCGAGGAGCGCGTGCCCAGGCGGCGGCGGCTGCAATCGGAGCTTGAAGACGGTATTCGCCCGCAACCGAATACAACCTGGTTGGGGCTTATACGTCCGGGGTTGTGGATTCACGGGGCGTTTGCGGATATTGAGACCGGTCTGCGCGGCAGGCTGCGAGACCGGTTTGGAGAACCGCCGGTGTTGTTCGACGAGGTTTCGCCTGAACGAACCGCTGAAACCCTCCGTCGCCGTTTGGGCAACCGCGGCTACTTCGACGCTGAACTCGAGTACAAAATAACACGCCGGCGAAAACGCGCCGGCGTTACCTACTATGCGGAGTTATTCGAGCCGTTTCGTATCGCCGAGCTGCGCGGCCCCCCGGGGGACAGCAGGCTCGAGATCGCTATTCGCGATGTGCTGTACGAAAGCCTCGTTGAGCCGGGCGATGTGTATTCGCTTGATACACTGATCGAAGAGCGTAGTCGCATTGATAGAGAACTCAAGAATGCCGGGTTCTATTACTTCAACCCCGATTATCTTGAGTACGCGGCGCGCATCGCCCCGGAATCAAGAACCGTTGAGCTTGATCTTCACGTAAAACCCGGCACACCCGCGCGGGCGCGCAGACCTTATCGGTTGGGCTCGGTGCACCTCCACACCGGCCATTCACGAGCCTTACTCACTGGAGAACGTGACGCGGCCGCTACTGAGCTATCCCCGCGGGTCTACTATCTCAGCGATGAAGTGCCCTACCGGACCGCTGCATTGCGCGACGCGATTGTGTTGCAGCCGGGAGAACTCTACAACCGTCGCCGGCATCTGGACACCATCAGTCGCCTCATGGACCTCGGGGTATTTCAATTCGTTACTATACGCTACCGCCAAGCCGCAGATAACGAAACGCTCGATGCGGAGGTACACCTCACGCCGATGATGGAAAAGTCGCTGCAAGCGGAGCTTCGTGCGGTCACAAAGTCCAACAACTATGCCGGTCCGGGTTTGAGCGCTTCGTATCTTGATCGTAACCTGCGTGGAGGAGCTGAGCAGCTCGAGCTGCAGCTGTTGTCGAGTGTTGAAACCCGCATAGATACCACGGCGTGGAGCCTCGACTCGTATGAGCTGGGCGCTGAGGTGACGTTTTCGATACCGCGGATCGTGAGCCCGTTGCCGATCGGCACTACACCGGGGAGAAGGCTGCCGCGGACGCGGATTCGTGCCGGCTACCGCGCGCTTACGCGAGTCGATGCGTATCGCCTGGACTCGTTCAACGCCGGCTTCGCGTACCTGTGGAGCGCCGATGAGTTCAGCCGCCACGAATTGCGCCCGGTTGATGCTACCATTGTGCGGCCCCGCGATTTTGACCCCGAGTTTGAGGAGCTCCTGGATATTAGCCCCGCCCTGCGGCGCGCGTTCGACGAACAGTTCATCATAGCTTCAGGCTACTCCTATCGCTACAACACCCGGCCCGACGATACTCGCCGCCACCACGCCTATTTTGGGGTAGATCTCGAAACGGCCGGTAACCTCTTACACGCAACCCAGGTGGTACGGCGAGGAGAGTTTCCGCACGAGGACGATCCGTTCCAGGTTTTCGGCGTGCCGTACGCGCAGTACCTGCGGCTGGACACCGACAATCGTGCCTATCTCGGTGTGACCGAGAACACGCGTTTTGCCGCTCGCGTGCTGGCCGGAGCAGGGCAGGCGTTGGGTAATGCGCAGAGCATGCCGAGTATTAAACAGTTCTCCGTCGGTGGAACCAATAGCATTCGCGCGTTCCCGGCGCGCAGTATCGGCCCGGGAACGGTGCAGCGCCCGGTGGACGACAGGTACGTGGAACGGCTTGGCGATATGCGTTTGGAGAGCAACCTTGAGTACCGGTTTCCGCTTGTAGGGCTGTTTCGCGGCGCCTTGTTTCTTGACGCCGGGAATGTCTGGAACCTGCGTGATGACAAAGACGTGCCCGGCAGCATGTTCGAACCCGGCAGCGCTCTCCGGGAACTGTACGCCGGCGCCGGCGCCGGCATTCGTCTCAGGACGCCGTTCGTGGTACTACGATTAGACCTTGCGTTTCCGTTGCGCGAGGCCGACCGCCCGCCCGGTGAGCGATGGGTAATTGACGACGTCAATTTCGCGGATTCCGACTGGCGCCGGGACAATCTGCTGTTGAACTTCGCGATCGGATATCCGTTCTGATACCGATTCCATGCAGGGCACGGGTTGATCGCATTGTCCGGAAACCGTCGGAAACCCAATACCGCTCCTCAGTCCGGACTGCTCGAGCTGTACGTGAAAGCATTCCGTTCGCCGATCTCCTATCCACAACTCATCGCTGCGGATTCTGTGGTTCTGTGCATGCCGGCCGCGCCTGCCGGCAGAATACGGAATCGTGCATCCCGACTGATCCAAGCTTCCCGGGGTCGATAAGCACGGCAGAAAACGCGTTCGCCGGCGCCTAAGGCTCATACGCCCGCTACAAAGCTGAGCCAGGAGCTCTCGGCTTCGTAGTCTTCAACTACCGCTGGACGCGACTGATCGGAAAACGAAGTGAGCAGCGTGTTTATCTCTCGCTGCAGCATCATCGAACAGTTGTCTATAAGATCGCGCCGGTAGCCGCGGTCGCCGAGCGAAACCACCATGTGGAGTGAGATGATGCGGCCGAGTGCACGTCCGAGCTCAACCATTTTACGCTGCGGTAGCGACGGGTCTATCGACACATCAAGCGCGCTTTTGCAGTACGGCGCCGCACGTGAGGTGAGCTCAAAGCCCCTCAAGAAGCGATAGAGGTTGCGCTCCGTGACTTTCTCCATCGACTTCAGGACCGCTTCGGATATTTGATGGTAAAGAATGTCGTTTGACCCTTCAAAGATCTGAAACGGCCGGCTGTCTACCACCGAGCGGCCGACAATTCGGTCAAGACGGTAACCCTGAGCGCCGATGAGCTGCAGTACCGACTGAGCGGCAGACTGCATCATGTCGGTAATCACGCTCTTTAGGGCGTTGGCCGGTAGGGCTTCAGCAGAACAGTCGTTTTCGACACCGGCTACCTGCGTAGTGTAGGCGCACATCGCCGAACAGGTGGTGTAAGTCGCCTGCAGCTCGGCGAGGCGGTCCTGCACTTGATCGTACTCCAGCAGCGGGCGCCCGCCGACCGCACGGGTGCGGGTATGCTCGAGCGCTTCATCGAGCAAGCGCTTGAGGAAACCCATCGCCATACCGGGAAACTGGAGCCGGCTGCGATGCAGCAAATCAAGCAACATACGCACTCCGCCGGTTCTGGGAGCCAAACGGCGTTCATGCGGGATCACAGTGTCTATGCGATTGCGGCCGTATGGTATCATGTAGAGACCCAGGCTGTCGTAGTATTCCTCAACCTCTATCCCCTGTAGGCTCTTGTCCCATACAAAAAAACTGATGCTGCGTTCAAGGTTCCCACGCGGAGTCTGTCCGCGAGCCGTCAGGAGCCAGAACTCTGCATGGCCGGTTAGCCCGCCCCAGTGCTTGGTGCCGCGTACACGGTAGCCTTCGTCAGTCTCACGAAAACTTGTGCGCATCTGCAGGGCGTCGGAGCCGAACTCCGGCTCGGTGATCATCAGGCCCCCGAGTGCCTTGTGATTGATGAAACGGTCAAAGACCTGACGCTGTACGTGTTCGCCGGCAAACTTGGAAACCGGCTGGAGAAACAGTGCCCCGTTGATCCCCATCGTCAGCGCCAGCGGGAGCGACTCGTACGAGCACGTTTCCAACAACGCTAAACACTCATGAACGCGCTGTCCGCGACCCCCAAAACGAGCCGGCACAAAAACCGATAGCGGAGCGGCGGCGAACACTCTGTCGAAGAAATCGGCGGGTACTCCGCGCTCGGTAGCGCGGGAGTCGGTGTAATGCGAGCGAAGAGCCGAGCGTATGCGCACCTGCAGGTCGGCGATAAAACTCTCGAAGGACGGATTAGAAGCAGTTGCCATCAGGGCCTCGTAAACGGACGGACTAGCTTTCACCGCAGTTGTGCAGTGATCTGAGACAGTATATCTGAGGAGAATAGGCATGTCGATCAATTCCAGACTGGAGGTGCCGAAAACGCCTGCCAACACCGGCGCGCTGTGTGTGTAAGGGCCCGAACAGATGAAAAGCCCATTTTCCCCCCGCCACGATGATGCCCCCAAGGTGTGGCTCACGTAGACGCGAACGGGCAGCCCGGCCGGTTCCGTACGGTGCCTGCTAGAGACTGCGTTTAATGGAGTACACCGCCAGGCGGTCGGCAACGGCTTCCGCCTCATCCGCGATTTCCGAAATGCGCTCGGCGAAGTAACGCATGTGTACACGCTTGCTGAAGAGCTTGATCCCCTCGGACTGAAACGCCTTGCGCTTGATGCGTTCTTCAATCTCATCGGCCTGGTGCTCCCAGTAGTGCACCTTTTCCACGTGCTCGGTTACCCGGTAGAGCTCCCGAAAGAACGCCCGAACCGCCAAGGTGACCTCGCCCACCGTTTTCACGCAGGCGTCCATCAGCTCGCGAAAATCGCCCTTCAAAAACGGGTAGATCTCCGGCTTCTCGATGCTGAAGTGGCTGGAAACATCTTTCGCTCTGTCGGTGACGTTGTCGAGCGTCTCAATAAGTGCGAGCACGTCACCGCGGGAATCCGGGATCAGCATCTCGGAGTATAAGCGGTGCTTGATTTCGCGCCGCAAATTGTCGGCTTCGCGCTCGGTCTTGTCGATCTCGCTGCGCTGATGTTCGAACAGCTCTATTCTGTCGTTCAGATATTTCTTAATTGCATCTTCCAGCAAGAGCACGCTTTGCTCGACCAGCGTCAGGTAGCGGTCGATGCTCAGCTCCAAGGTCTTTGCCCGCGAATCAAATAGCCCGCCGACCGAGTCTCTTTTCTCCTTCATGCTGCACTCCTCGTATAGGAACTCAAGCGCGCGTTCGCACACCGCTGTGGTTGCGAACAGCAAACACCACCTCCGCAAGCGGCGAAGAGCGGTGCATGCAACGCGACGACACAAAGCCAAAGCGGCGAGGTACGATGAGTCACTCCTGCTACAGGGGCAAATGCACGCGTGCCAATCATCATCGACCAGGAGAAGATATCTGTCAAGCCGCGTTCACCGGCGTTTAGTTTATCATGACCATGACTGCCGCCGCGAGGAGCACCACCAGGATCACCATGCGCAGGGCCTGGCGCGGCAAGTGGTTCACATACCGAGCCCCAAGCATTGATCCTGCCAAGACGCCCGGAAGCAGCCCGATTACGCCAATCCAGTTTACCGTGCCTTGGCTGATGTGGCCGATCGACGCAGGTAACAACGACACCGCCGCGACGAAGGCTGTTGTTCCGACAGCATGCGGGCTCGGCAGCTTGAGCAGCATGATGAACACAATGACGATGAGTGAACCGGAAATGCTGGTAGCTCCGGTCAGCGCACCGAGCAGGAGCCCGAGAAACGGTGCAATACGGCGCTTCCAGGCAGGCAGTTCAAGGATTCTTGGTTCGGGTCGTACAATCACATAGCGGTGAAACAGCACTGCGACCGAGATGATGATTACGATGCCGAGTACAGTGGTGAGCGGAACTACCGCGTTGATTGCGGTGGCGTAGCGCGCCGTCATGTAGGCAGCCGGTACGGCAAGAACGGAGAACGGCAGCCCAATCCACAGTACCACTGTCCCTTGCCGACGGTGTTGCGCCGTGCCGGCGGTCATCATGGCGAACCCGGCTACCGCCATAGTGCCCACGGCGGTGACAGGGGGCATGCCGAAAAGCACAATCAGTCCCGGCGTTCCGAGCAGCGCCGTACCTATGGCGGTGAGACCAACCATGAGCCCAACTACCAGACCCCAGCCGGCATACGCGAGCACGAACAAGAACGGTTCAGTAGACATTTAGCGTCCCGGCCGGAGCATACTGAACTCGCCGACGATGAGCAATACCTTGTGATGCTCTTGTGTTGTAATCGTTTCCGGGTTTCATTGTCACCGGTAGGCTCAGTCGGCGGTGTGTTCTATGCGTTCCGGGAGGTTTGCACCTGTCATCGCGGCGGGCTGACGATCTCCTTGACCAGTACGGCGAGCACGCCGGCGCGGCTGCACGCCGCCGGCCGGGCGTGCAGCCGCGTTGTGCCGAGCGCAAGCGCAGGGTTCGACAAGGTACAGAAGCCTTTGGTTTCCGTGCCACTCAAACGTCAGACCCGGGACGGCTTAAGCCGGGCGAGCGGCAGTCGGCCGGTCACCATATTTGCCACAATGCGCCCGCACAGAACCGCCGAGATAACACCTCCGGGCCACAGTGCGTAGTGGCCGCAGGCGTACACGTTACGCAATGGTGTGCGAATCAAGTTCAGCGCCGGAAAGCGAAACACCGGCGACACAGTGTCCTGGTAGCACCACCCGCCGCTTGAGCCTTCGGAGTTGCACGTAAAACGCTTCAGCGACAGCGGTGTCCCAACTTCCATGTATTCAATGTGCCGGCGCAGCTCAGGTATGAGATTCTCGGCGAGAGTGGCCATTTCCATACCCACGCTGTTCTTGAGCTCGCGATACTCAGCGCTGCGGGGGAAGCTGTAGCCGCCGTTCTCCCAGTAGTTCTGCCAGGCGGCGGAGCTGTAGGTTTGGATCGTCAGGGCGGACTTGCCTTGCGGTGCGGAGTTTCTTTCCAGCCCGAAATGGTTGAGCGCAAGCCACATGCGGCTGTGTACATCGCGCGGCGCGTCGGCATCCGGAAAAACTACGTCATAGTTCGGAAAGTAGAAAGGATGCTGCGACCCGCCGAGCGCTTTGCTCAGCTCGGTGTCTGGCATGTCCAGCCCAAGGTACACACTGACCAGTGCCTCGGTGAGCCGGGCGGTTCGCAGTTGGTTGACGAGCTTCGGTTGAAAGAGCTCCGGTCCAAGAACGCTCTCAACCATGCGGCGGTAGTCACCGGCGTAAACAAACTGCTCGGCGCTGATTTCATCGCCGTCGGCAGTCAGCGCAGCGGCCGCACGGCGCCGGGCGGAGTCGGCCGGGCGAAGACGGGTTACCAGCGTGTTGTAGCGCACCTCGCCGCCGGCTTCGCTGTAGCGCTCCATCAGGCGGCGGTGCAGGGCCTGCATGCCGCCGACCGGGTACCAGTAGTCGTGCGACCATAACTGCCAGAAGCCGGCGAAAAACAGGTAAGGCATTTTGTAATAACCGATGGTTGTCAGCCATGTTCGAAGCTCGGGGTTGTGGATGACGCGGCAGGCGGTCTCCCGGTAGCGGAATGTGCTCCAGCGCTTGAGCCGCGCTAGCCACGGCAGCATCTTGAGTACGCGCGTAGGGCGAAAATCGTGCAGCAGGGGAAACTCCCACGGCGTGCAGACCGACTGCAGAAAACGCGAGACCTCGCGAATCTCGGTGAATAACGGAGTAATCCCCGGCTCGTCG
>PWQX01000123.1 GCA_003556605.1 Spirochaetaceae bacterium | reverse complement strand
CCTGTTACTGCAAAAATAGAATCCCTAACCCTTTTGGCGCATTCTTCACAGTGCATCCCTTCAATGGTCAGCACCAAACGCATCGTATCACCTCGCAGGAGAATCTGTAAATAGAATACCATGGCAAGAGCTTGCTTGCCTGCAGAAATGGCAAGCCGCAAGGTCGCCTAAGATCACGGCGGCCAGTTCCACTTCGTGGGCCAGCTCCACCAAAAGCAGGCGGGCCAGCGCCGCTTCGCGGGCAAGAAACAAAACACAACACATGTCTTGTGTCTTGCGGAATTCGTTAACATACTGTAGGGGAACAACATTGTTGTGCCCTTGTTTAGATTGGCTGGGTTTCTCAATGCATCACAATCCAAAAGCTTTTTCGCTTCATCGCTGGTCTTGCGGTTCCGCTTCGGACCTGATCATGGTCCCCCCGCTTCTTGTGCGGTTCATGCACAATCCGTTTCTCACGATGGTCTTCCGTGATTCGCTTCGCAGCTGGCTTTGCTGCTCTTTGTGATGTAGCGGCATAATACTAAAAAAGCAAAACACGAAAGATCCGGCGTGCGTGAAACCTTTTCAAGAGAAGGCTACAAGCCTAAGTAATGTAGCGGCATAATACCATTATGCCCTTCGTTTGACGACTTTCGTGTATCAGGGCAGAACGATGTTCTGCCCCTACAATACTGTGAATGCGGGTTTCATTACCTACTGTAGGGGCATAATACCATTATGCCCTCCATTTGACGGCTTTCGATTATCAGGGCAGAACGATGTTCTGCCCCTACACTACTGTGAATGCGGGTTTTATCATTTAGGGTAGGGGCATAGCATGCTATGCCCTTCGTTTGACGGCTTTCGTATGAAAAGGGCAGTGGGATCCACTGCCCCTACGTTAGATAGGTCCTGAACGTGTCTTTTGAAAGGGGTTCGCGCACGTCGGCACCATCGAATCTTGCTGGAGTTCTCGCTGCAAGATGCGTGCCGCGAGCGATGTTTGCTCTTCTAGTTTTTCACAACAGGGTCGTTGTAAATATACTCACAAGTATAATACTTCAGAGTATATTTCTTCCGGGTAGACTGAACGCCTGATTAATTGCTTAGCAGGAGGCTCAAATGCACAGACTCTTCACTTACTATCCTTACGGACGTACTTGACGCCTTTGATTCCTTCGAAGTGTTCGTCCTGTGTCCAGATTGTGGCGTTGTAGGTCTGCGCAGTAGCAAGAATAACACTATCTGCCATCGGGATCTTCAGATCGTAAGAGATCTTTGCTGCAGATATGAATATGGTCGAATCAAGATCAACAACCTGTCCCTGCTGCATTAACGAAACCGCCAGCAAAGCATTCTCCTCGTCTTTCTCTGAGAGCACCTTCTTGAAGACTTCATAAATGCTTATCGAAGGCACCAGCAGGTTGTCTGTGTCAAGAAGCGCCTCTTCAAAGAATAACGCGTTCTTCCCATCACTCAGGTATTCTATCCAACCACAGGAATCGACTATGTTCACAGGCGATCTGACTCCCGCTCTATATCACTATCCAAACCTTTCAAAAAGCCTCGCATTTCTCGTAGATCTTTCTGTGGAATGAGTTCGATTCGGTTTCTGTGAATTATGACCTGGAATTTCTGCCCAGGCTGGATTCCAAGTTTCTCTCTTACGCTTACGGGAATAGTCACCTGATACTTTGGAGAAACTTTTACCTGCATGGTATCGACCTCCATCGATTACACAATCGTATTATAACATCTATAGCGGCTGTGAAGAGTGGGGTTAAGGGGCAGGTAGAGTGGAGAACAGGTTTGAAAGGCAGTTTAAGGTTAAAGGTTGAAGCAAACCCGACGTGCGTAAAAACCCCGAAGTGATTACAAAAAACCTTTACAATAGGCTACAAGCTTAAGTAATGTAGGGGCATAATACCATTATGCCCTTCATTAGACGGCTTTCGTATGAAAAGGGCAGTGGAATCCACTGCCCCTACGTTAAATAGGTCCTGAACGTGTCTTTTGAACGGGGTTCGCGCACGTCGGCACCATCGGATCTTCCTGGAGTTCTCGCTGCAAGCTGCGTACCGCGAGCTGCGCGCTCATTATTTGAACTGGCCAGCGCGATCTCCGGCGCCCCTGCATCTTTCTAGGGCCCCGCTCTCGGGCTGTGCTGACGGTTTATCGTTCTTCAGAGCGAGTGATACGCTGTGTAGAAGAAAGTAGCGTCTTCGAGTTCCTTCAAACCGTCTTCGATGAAGAGCAGATCTTCCGGCAGATCAAGGGAGGCGATTGCCTCGGGAAGCACTTCTTTCAGGACACTTTCTTGAGCAAGTTGCCTGGTGAACACAACAATAGTCAGTTCACTGGCTTCTCGCGCGGCAATTACACCATATTGATCAGGATCAAGATTCCGGGTAATATCGTGAAGAGAGTCTGGCAGTTCGCCATGAAGTAGCAAATGGTAGTCAATTCCACGCATTATTGAAGTAAGGTTGAAAGCCACCTGGATTCCTTTTGCTCTTTCAACTGCATTGGATGCCGCCGGAATGAATGCACCAAGAAGAGTACTGATAACTGCGAGCACTATCAGGAGCTCGATCAGGGTAAAGCCTTTCTTGCACATCATAGTAACCCCTCCAACTGCTTAAGTCCGAAACAAACATAAATACATAATGTATGGCACATGTAAAGCCAAACTTCCACGTACAATATTACGCCGACATTATTACGATCGATTGATAAACAATAAGTTATGGAACAGCTTCATGTAACAATATCCAAACAAGTCATACATACTTATGATTTGTTCTTATGAACTAGTCGAAAGCAATAATCGTATATTAGATTTTTCAGATACCGCCAGTACAGTCCAAGTACATGGCCGTGCCCGTAAAACAAGATCGGGGTGTGGTTGTCAAAAACTGCACGGTCGCCGGAGATCGTGGGCCAGTTCCGCTTCGCGGGCAAACCTGAAGACCCGGCGTACGTAAAACCTTTTCAAGAGAAGGCTACAAGCTTAAGTAATGTAGGGGCATAACACTAAAAAAGCAAAACACGAAAGATCCGTCGTCCGTCTTGCGATGTACAACTTCCGAAAGAGTACAATAACAACTGTGTCCTAGAACCTTTTACTAATAAGGCTTTCAGCCCTCGTAATGTAGGGGCATAATACCATTATGCCCTTCTTTTGACAACATTCGTTAAAAAGGGCAGTGGAATCCACTGCCCCTACGCTACTTTGAATGCGGATTTCATTACCTAAGGTAGGGGCATAATACCATTATGCCCTTCTTTTGACAACATTCGTATGAAAAGGGCAGTGGAATCCACTGCCCCTACACTACTTTGGATGAGGATTTCATTACCTGGGGAAGCCGCACTACAGCTCAAAAAGCTCACGACTTTCAAGGAGATTCTTCGAGCGTTGCTAGAAAGGCCTCTAGTGGGAGGATGGCGATCTTGCCATCTTTGCGGTAACAGCTCCTGGAAATCAGGATGCCTCTGCCAAATGCTTTCTTCATCGTGATGTAGTCGGATGGGGTGATGCTGTTCTGGTACTTGACCTCCACAGGGGTAAGCTTTGCTCCTGCAAGGAAGTCTATTTCGTTCCCTGAGGTCGAGTACCAGAAATAGGGGCCT
>PWQX01000186.1 GCA_003556605.1 Spirochaetaceae bacterium | reverse complement strand
GCCATCCATAATCTCGCCGTAAGCCAGTACTTTCACAGCAGTCCTCCTAAGGCGATCCGCGATTCAACGGTCAGGTATGGAGCGTCGTACGCCGCAGATAAGTCGAACTTGTTCTCCGCGGCCAGCCGAATGAGGCCCAACCCGCCGCGCAACCGTTCTTTCCTGCGTTCGCGTATTGTCTGCGCCAGGAGCTTGCGGGGATCTTCGCTCGTCGAAATTCGCTCAATTCGATGCCACACGGCCGCGTACTGTTCGGGACCGGCGACATTTGTCACGCGGATAACGAGCAGCTTGCGGTTGATGCCTGTCTCCAGCACGATCTTGCTATTCTCATCAGCGGTGTTCCTGACCGCGTTGTTGACTAACTCAGTAATCACGATGTTTGCTTTCTTGCTGATGGTCCGCGGGAAAAAGGCACCGATGAGTTCGTCGGTGAACGAGGCGAGCAGGCCGCTCAAGTCGCCGATAAAGTTGCGAACCGGTGAAAGCTCATAACGGGTGGAGATATTGGTATTGGTGAGATCCTTCTCGGTCACCGTCATAGTTATTTCCTGCGCATTATGAGCAATGTGAGGTCGTCGGAATCGCCGGAGCGAAACGACTTGTAATCTTCGACCACCGCAGCGAGGATTTGGTCAACCGGTTTGTCGGCGTTTTTCCGAATCATCTCGTTCAGTCGCTTGATTCCGAAGTCCATACCCTCGGCGTCCTGCGCTTCGATCATGCCGTCGGTATACAGCGCCAGTACTTCCCCCGAGCTGAAAGGCAGCACGTGTTCGGTGAACTGCCGGCGGCGAAGTCCGAGAAAGGGATCGCGCTTCTCAAAGCGCACGCTCTCGTCAGCGCGAACCAAGAAGCCGAACCCGCCCCCGCATACATAGCGTATGCTTTCAGGCTCGAACACGACGAAGTTTACGGTGGCGTATTTTTTCACTCGCCTTAGAAACCCATGCGCGGCGTCGTTGACGGTCTCGACAATCGTCTTCGGCGACTCATGCTGCTCCATCACACCCATGAAGCTCGCCTTGAGATAGGTCATCACAAGCGCGGCGGAGACCCCGTGACCCGAAATGTCGAAAACGCCGACGGCGTATCCTCCGCTCTTGGTATTAAAAAAATCGTAATAGTCACCACCTACGTCTCCAAACTGGTGATGGTGAACCGCAACCTCGAGCTCTGCGGCCATGCGTGCCGGCTGCTCGGGCAGAAACGACCTCTGGATCTGGCTCGCCACCGCGAGATCTTCCTGGATGATAGCGTAAGCGCGTTCGAGCTCGCGATCTTTCTCGTCAAGGCGCTCGTACGCCTTTTTAAGGTTCTCGTTGGTTGCAGCCCAAAACGCTTCGTCCCGCTCCTGTTTCTTCAACAGCCCCTTGTACTTCCGGAATAGCTTCGCCAACTCCTCGTCGGTCAGATCTTCCTTTGTCGGTGGAGTATTCGTTACCAGAATTTCGTCCAAACTCATACAAGCCCTCTTTGCGTTCAACCGTGTCAAGGCTATCGCAGCCGTTGACTCCGCCGATCGGAGCCGCCCGTTCAGCGTCGCTGACCGTCGTTCAGCGCCGGCCGTTCAGCGCCGGCCGTTCAGCAGAACTCAATCACAAACCATGTCTCATCCGCGCGGTTAGAGACGTCGATATAGTCCAGATCACCGGGGGCGGAAAGACCGCCGATGATCACACCGCGCTCGAGCGACTTGTTGAACGGAGTGGAGCTCCGGACCACGGCAGTCCCTTTCTCCTCGTCGATTTCAATGAGCTCAAAGTCACCGACGAGCTCAGGCGGACCCTTGACGACGCTGCTGTACCCGTGTGAGCCGGTCTGGAAGTACAGGAAATCCACCCCGCGCTTCACAAACTGCTTTCCCGGACCCAGGTTGTACCATCCGAGCATCATTTGGATCCCCACGCGCTCAAGAATAGGGTCGGCCTTTTCGTACGAATCCACTACAACCCGTTCAATGGTCCGCAGCAGCTCGAACGGATACCACTGGTCGACTTCAATCTCCCGCAAAGCCTCGGCAGCTTTGTTGCCCGCCACGATGTTTAAGTTGACGCATGCTTGCGCGAAGCCCTGCAGGGTAGCCCCGTACACGCGGAGCTGTGTGTTGTTCTGCCCACCCATCTTTCTCTCTTCCTTACTACATCGTATCGGCGACACGCCTCCGTGTCATTACCTCACCTGTTCGTCACCTCGGCGAGAAACCCATCGCCGCCACAATCGTCACATCCCGATAGTTGAAACGAACCAGGCCGTCGCTGACCACGTGCGAACAGTAATCTGGAAGCTCCACGCAAAGATCAGCGTGCGGCAGGGGCTGAAATCCGGCCTTATGAAACCGCAGCAACCACGAATCGTACAACTCGTGCCGTTCGCAGCGGAAATAGTCACTTACCCCGAAAATGTCGCGGATCTCACGGCCGAAGAACTTCTCCTTGATCAGATACTTGTGCCTCTCGTCGATCTGCGCTTCGTCGATCAGCGCGAAGACGTGTCCGAAGTGTTCCCAGCTATGGTGCACTCGCTTTGCAAGCTGCTCAGTATCGTGATTGGAGCTCGGCTCCACCAGCGCGAGCGCTCGAGGCTGTAACTCCGCCAACCGCGCTATGAGGTCGGTCCGAAGCGTACAGTCGCCGATCGGGTGCATCGTATGGTGCAGGGTGAACGCCGAGTTGATCAGTAGCCCGTCGCCCGGAAGCCGGGTAACGCCGCGCAGCTCCCCAGGGTCAATTGACTCGAGCATTCCTAGCATGGGTCTGAACTCCACCGCGAACGGCAGGTCCGCGCCTGCCGCCTCGATCGCCTCACGGGCCTGCTCCAGATTGTTCGACACCGGATCCAACCCCACGACTGTCACTGCCTCAGGCCGGCGCCGGCCGGTGAGCGCCTGAAGCAGCCGTACCGCCTGACGCCCGTTGCCGATCCCGATATCAAAAAGGGTGAATCGGGACAGCGCCGCGGCTTCGCGGAGCAAAAACTGATTAGCTGCGGAGTGGCCGGCATACACAAAAGGCACAGCCTCGGCCATGCTATAGAACAGCGTGATCTGCGGGATATCGAAGCCCTGAACAAAGATGTTCTTGCTCTCCACCAGCTGCCGATCGATTCTGCGCATCAGCGCCTCTGCTATCAGGTGAGCGAGAAGGTCTTCGTTCGCAACCTCGGGATCTATCCGGCCGAGCAGCAGCTCCTCGAGCGCCGGCTTGGCCAGCGCCTGACGGTGCGAGGTGATCTGGCGGCACGCTTTGACTATCCGGTCGTACTTATCCTGATAGATCAAACCTGAAACATCTCCCGGGGTTGTGAGATTTGGCCCAATTATAAAATTATAGGAAAACCTATCTCGCGGTGCAAGCGCACAACGCCGTTCACCGGCCGGGGGTTGGGGGAGGACGGAGCTGTGAAGCGCGATCGTAACGAGATGCCGGGAGCCTCAGCGTCCAGTGGAACGTTCACGACGACCAATCCGGGACAAATGGGCGGCATCCGGATGGGTTTTGGGCGCGGAAAGGACACACGCTGGCCAAGGGGTGTGCGCGAGGAACATACCGCTTCGCCGCCGGCGTCGGTACAGCAACTGCAGTGCTCACATACACTAGTACGGGGTTCCCGGTCAATGCCGCGAGCGCATCGGCGGGGG
>PWQX01000189.1 GCA_003556605.1 Spirochaetaceae bacterium | reverse complement strand
GGCGGGTCGCGCCCGCAAGCACCACCCGCTCGCCGAACAAAGCCTGCGAACCGGACGGTGCATATCAAGGAGGTGGTCGATTCGGGAGGAATGGGCGTTGCTGGGCTCGAACCAGCGACATCTACCTTGTAAGGGTAGCGCTCTCCCAACTGAGCTAAACGCCCGGCTGTGATTGACCTCGGCCCGGCTGTGGGTGATCGCGGGCCCGCCTGTGACTGATCGTGAGCGAGAATAGCAATGCTGCGGGGTTTTGTCAACCGATCCTGAATTGTGCTACTATGCGCCCACGATGGAGATTCAACGCATGCGCAACATCGGCATCATGGCCCATATCGATGCCGGGAAGACCACGACTACTGAACGCATCCTGTACTACACGGGAAAGAGCCATCGCATCGGCGAAGTGGACGACGGCGATACGGTGATGGACTGGATGACGCAGGAGCAGAACCGCGGAATCACGATCACCTCGGCCGCGACCAGCTGCTTCTGGCGCGATACGCAGATCAACATAATCGACACGCCGGGGCATGTGGATTTCACCGCCGAGGTAGAGCGCTCGCTGCGCGTCTTGGACGGCGCGGTTGGGATTTTCTGCGCGGTCGGCGGCGTGGAACCGCAGTCGGAGACCGTCTGGCGCCAGGCCGACGTCTACGAGGTGCCGCGCATCGCCTACGTCAACAAAATGGACCGCATTGGGGCCGATTTCTTCGCCGTGGTCGAGGAGATGCGGAAAAAGCTCCATGCCGCGCCGCTCGTGATTGCGCTTCCGATTGGGCGCGAGAACGAGTTCGAAGGCACCATTGACCTGCTGACAATGGAGGAGCTGCACTGGAGCAGCGAGCGCTACGGTTTTGAAATAGCGCGCTCTGAGATTTCAAACGATGAGCTTCGCGAGCTCGCGGCCGAGTATCGCGAGATGCTGGTCGACACGGTCAGCCGGTTCTCGGACGAGATTACCGAGCTGTACCTGGAAAGCGCCGAGATTCCCACGCCGATGCTCAAGAAGGTTATCCGCGAATGCACGATATCGCGCGACCTGGTGCCGACGCTGGTTGGGGCGAGTTTGCGGAATATCGGGGTGCAACCGCTGTTGGATGCGGTGCTCGATTTTCTTCCGGCGCCGCAGGAGCTGCCGCCGATACACGGTGTGCACGCCAAGAAAGAGGAGACCGTTGAAGTTGAGCGTACCGAGAACGGGCCACCGCTCGGACTGGTGTTCAAGATTCAAAGCGACCGCGAGGCTGGTTCGCTGAGTTTCGTCCGGATGTACTCGGGCGAGCTCAAGGCCGGAACGGCGGTGTACAACATCAACAAGCGCAAACGCGAGCGCGCGCATCGCCTGCTGCGGATGCACGCCAACCGCACCGAGCAACTCGATCGCGTCAAGGCCGGAGACATCGCGGTGTTCGTGGGCTTTAAGCTCGCTCAGACCGGCGACACCATCGGAGCCGACAACTTCCCGGTTCTGCTCGAGCGCATGCATTTCCCCGAGCCGGTCATCTCGGTGGCTATTGAGCCGCGCACCCTCTCGGAACGCGACAAGCTCAAGCAAGTGCTCGATACGCTCGCGCAAGAGGACCCCACCTTTATCGCCAAAGAGGACAGCGACACCGCCGAGCTGATCATCTCAGGTATGGGGGAACTGCATCTGGAAGTGCTGGTAACCCGCATTACCGAAGACTTCAAGGTCGGCGCGCACGTCGGCAACCCGCAGGTAACCTACCGTGAATCGATCACCAGGACCGTCACACACCGCGAGACGTTTCACCGCATGCTCGCCGGCAAGGAAAACGAAGCCGACATAACACTGAAGGTGGAGCCGCTTCCGCGCGGCAGCGGTACTGCCTTTGCAAGCACGGTGCAGCCTAGCGAATTGCCGCAGCAGTTGCTGGACGCGGTGCAGCGTGGGGTTGAGGCGGCCTTTACCTCGGGGATCATGCAGGGCTACCCGGCTTACGACGTGGGAGTTACGCTGATCGACACAGCGTACGACCAGAATACCGCCACCGAGTTTGCCTTTGAGGCCGCCGGGTCACAGGGCTTTGACAACGCCTGCCGGGAGGCCGGGCCGATTCTGCTGGAGCCGATTATGCGTGTAGACGCGATCACGCCCAAGGAGTTTATGGGCGAGGTGATTCAAGGTCTTACGATGCGCGGCGGGGTTGTTCACGAGGTGGAGTCGCGTGCGAACGCAGAGCACATACGCGCCGAAGCACCGC
This sequence comes from Spirochaetaceae bacterium, assembly GCA_003556605.1. Taxonomy (GTDB): domain Bacteria; phylum Spirochaetota; class Spirochaetia; order DSM-27196; family SLAA01; genus B1Sed10-166. Next base: position 11,787 of record PWQX01000189.1, on the reverse strand, counting down.
TTGCGAAGATGTTCGGCTACTCCACCGCACTGCGCAGCGTGACACAGGGGCGCGGCACTTATGCGATGGAGTTCGCGCACTTTGCCAAGAAAACAGAGTAGACGCGGGCGGCAGACAACAACTATAAGCGAGGAACTAGGGATACCAATAGCATGAGCTTTGATTTCTCCAGTATTGAGTCAAGAGCCTTGGAACTGCTTCCTCCGCGGAATGAAGCGGGTCGCAGCCTGCAGCTGATCTGTGATCTCCTGCGAGATGAGGTGCCGCATTACGATTGGGTTGGCTTCTATTTTGCCGTACCGCAGCAACGGATGCTTGCGCTCGGACCGTTTGCCGGCACCCCGACCGAACACACCCGAATCCCGTACGGACGCGGAATCTGCGGGCAAACCGCGGAGTCACTGGAGGTTCTTGTCGTGCCCGATGTGTCGGCCGCTGATAACTACCTCAGCTGCAGCATCGAGACGAAGGCGGAGATCGTTGTGCCGCTGTTTCTTGGCAACACGTTCATCGCCGAAATTGATATTGACAGCCACACCGCCAACCCATTCAGCACGGAAGACGAAGTGTTTCTTACGCGCCTTGCCGCAGCGGTAGCACCGCACGTAACGGCGGTTTTTGACCCGGGCTACGACGGGAATACGCCTGAGTAGTGCCGGATGAACACGAGGTGCAGCGCAATCAATAAGCTGCACCGAGCAATGAAACGCCAGCTATGTCCTTGACAACCCACAAATGCCGCTCGTATAGTACTAACCGATTCACACACGAATACTGCCACCATTTTCATATAAACCTGGTGCCGCATCGCAAGGAGACAGTATGGGGACAACTACGGGGTCGATTAGAAACATCGCGATAGCTGGGCATAGCGCAACCGGCAAGACAACGCTCGTGGAGCATTTGTTGTTTTACGGAGGTGTCATTCAAAAGCCTGAGTCGGTGGAGTCTGGAAAGACCGTGAGCGACTACACCGACGAAGAAACCTCCAATAACGTATCGGTACATACTACCTTGACGCACATCAACCACGCCGGCTGTAAGCTCAACATGCTGGACACGCCGGGCCTGGGCGACTTTGTAGGTGAGGTAGTAGCCGCGTTTCGTGCTTGCGAATCTGCGGTGATAACGGTAGGGGCAAAGGCAGGTGTGCAGATCGAGACGATAAAGCTGTGGCGAAGACTCGATGATCGTAACAAACCGCGCATGGTGTTTCTAAGCAAGTTAGACGAAGACGGTGCAGACTTTGAGCGCGTGCTCTCTGACCTGGGTGAGAAGCTTGAACACAACTTCGTACCGCTGACGATTCCGGTGGGACAAGCTGGTGAGTTCCGTGGTGTGATCGACGTCGTGAGTCAGCAGTTTTACGAAGCGCCGGGTGAAAGCGGCAAAGAAAAGGCTGCCGCAGTCCCTGTTGATCAGCTGGAGGCCCTTGAGGAGGCGCGGCTTTCATTGATTGAAGCGGCCGCCGAGGGCAATGACGACTTACTTTCCAAGTTCCTCGAGGAAGAAACCCTCAACGACGAGGAACTGCTGCAGGGGCTGGTTGAGGGGCTGCGAGACAACAAACTTGTTCCGGTGCTCTGTGGATCGGCACTGTACAACAGCGGCTTAGCCCCGTTCTTGGATATGGTCGCGAAGATCGCACCTTCTCCGGAAGGCATCCCCGAGACCGTTGTTACCGCGGATGGCGAGGAGCAAACGCTGCCAATCAGTGCCGAAGGTCAGTTCTCAGGCTTTGTGTTCAAGACTTCGATCGATCAGTTTTCGGGTAAGCTCTCGTTCATCAAGGTGGTAACCGGCAAGCTCTCCTCTGAAAGCGAGCTGTTTAGCGCCCGCGAGAGCAAGAAAGAGCGTGTCAACAAGTTCTTCACCGCGCAGGGGAAGAAGCTCAGTGAAACCAGCGAGTTGGTTGCCGGGGACATTGGCGTGCTCACAAAGGTTGCTTCGGCCAAGACCAGCGACACCTTGTGCAGCCCTGACAATGTGTTCTCTTTCAAGCAACTGCAAGTGCCTCAGCCGGTACATTCGGTGTCGATTGAAGGGGCTGAAAAGAAAGACGAGGACAAGCTCGGTGAGGCACTGCACCGCATTGTCGAAGAAGACCTCACTTTCCAAGTTGAGTTTAACGGCGAAACTAAGGAAACAGTGATCGCAGGGATGGGCGAGCTGCACTTGAACATGATCCTTGATAAGATCAAAGAACAGCAAAAGGTTCAGCTGAACACGCGCGTTCCCCGGGTCGCCTATCGCGAGACCATCACCAAGCCCGCCGAGTCTACCTACCGGCACAAGAAGCAGTCCGGCGGGCACGGGCAGTTCGGTGAAGTGGCGATCAAGGTTCGCCCGCTCGAGCGTGGCGAGCAGTATGCCTTTGACAACCTCATCCGCGGTATGGCCGTTTCCAAGGGCTATATCCCCGGCATTGAGAAGGGTCTTCAAGAGGCCATGCAGGAAGGTGTGGTGGCCGGATACCCGGCGGTAGATATTGGGATTGAGCTCGTGGACGGAAAGGAGCACTCGGTAGACTCCTCCGAGATGGCGTTCAAGCTAGCCGCCAAGGGTGCGATGAAGGACGCAATGCAGAAGGCCGGGCCGACGCTGCTCGAGCCGGTAATGAACCTCGAAGTTTTCATCGACGAACAGTACCTGGGAGATGTGCTCTCTGACCTCACAAGCCGCCGCGGCCGCGTACAAGGGCAGGAATCGCTTGGGGGTGGCATCATTCAAATCAGAGCTCAGGTGCCGCAAGCCGAGCTATTACGCTACGCGATAGATCTGCGCTCTATCACCTCGGGAACCGGCGCGTTCGAGATGACCTTCAACCATTACGCGCCGATCAGCGGAAGGATCGCCGAGCAGGTAATCCAACAGAGCACTGCGGCGGCCGAGTAGCCGCCGCCGGCCACCGGCCGTGTGTGCCTCGGTGCAGCCGGTGGATACCCGAGCTACTGTCGTTCCGCGATCGGTGTGTAGCGCCGGCGCGGAACGACACTCTTGTAGGCCGGACGGATTATGCGCCCGCCGCTGATGAGCTCCTCTAAGCGGTGCGCGCACCAACCGGCGACACGGGCCACCGCAAAGATAGGTGTGTACAGCTCGGTAGGAATATTCAGCATACGGTACACGAACCCAGAATAAAAGTCGACATTCGGCGCAACGACCATCGGTCTACCTTTCACAGTGCTCAATACGTTGGGCGTTAGACGCTCAATCAGCCTGAACAACTCGTACTCTTGGCTAAAGGCCTTGTCGGCAGCGAGCTCTGCGGCCTTGTTGCGCAGCACCACCGCCCGCGGGTCCGAGAGCGTATACACCGCGTGGCCCATTCCGTAGATCAGCCCGCTGCGATCGTACGCCTCGCCCTGCACGATCTTACGGAGGTACTCTGTTACCTCTTCTTCATCAGACCAGTCTGTAACGTTGGCTTTGATGTGCTCCATCATGCTATGCACCTGGTTACTCGCCCCACCGTGCTTGAAACCCTTCAGCGAGCACAGCCCGGCTGCGATCGCTGAGTACGTGTCGGTGTCGGCCGACGAGACTACATGTACCGTGAACGCACTGTTGTTACCCCCGCCGTGCTCGGCATGCAGCACCAGCGCGAGATCCAACACCTCGGCCTCAAGCGGGGTATACTGCTGATCGGGACGAATCATCTGCAGCAAGATCTCAGCGATTGAGAGTTGTGGGTCAGGGGCGTGAATGAACAAGCTGTCATGATCGTAGTAGTGCCGTTTAGCCTGATAGCCGTAGGCGGCCATCAGCGGGAAACGCGCGATCAGCTCGATACTCTGTCGAACGACGTTTGGAATCGCGAGATCGTCGGGCTTTTCGTCAAAGGAGTACGCCACTAAGACCGATCGGCCGAGCTTGTTCATAATGTCGTTGCTTGGGAATCGAAGAATTACGTCCTCAATGAAGCGCTCGGGAAGCCGGCGAAGCTCACCCAGCACCGTGCGAAACTCCTGGAGTTGATCAGGCGTCGGCAACTCACCGAACACGATAAGATAAACCACCTCCTCGAACCCAAAGCGCTTATCCTGTTGAAAGCCCTGAACGATGTCCTTGAGGTTGTAACCGCGATACGACAGCCTTCCTTCATCAGGCACGCGTTCTTGATCGTCGATGACATATCCGTGCACCTCGCCGATCTCGGTGAGACCGATCAAAACACCGGTGCCGTCTTCGTTGCGGAGCCCGCGCTTGGCGTTGTACTTGTGGTACTCGGCAGGGCTGATAGCGTTGTTCCGCTTGGCAATCTCAGCGTACCGGGCAATAAACTGGTCAATTGTGTTAGTCATCCTTGCGTACATCCTTATATCACGATACTTGCATCATAGTAGTCCTAGAACCCTGCGTCAATCGTGGAGGTTGAGTGCAGCTCGGATGCGTTGCCCGCCGAGCCTGCACGGTGCGCTACCGGTCCACTGCCCGCCGGTAGAAGAGCTCGTGAATCGCATGGTCTTTAGCAAGCCCTTTGCGCTCGAACTCGGTTTGCGGACGGCGGCGGTCGTCAGTCTGCGCCGCAGGGCCATTCGGTTCGCGAAGCAACAGCGGATATGCGTCAAGCACCTGCGCGATCTGTTCGGCGTACTCATCCCAGTCTGTGGCGATGTACAGATATCCACCCGGTACCAGCGTCGGCGTCACCAATTCAGGAAACCCTGGCTTGATCAAACGCCGCTTGTGGTGACGTTTCTTAGGCCAGGGGTCGGGGAAGAAGACGTGAATACCGGCGACACTCTCGGGAGCGATCATTTGCCGGAACACTATCACCGCGTCTTCGCGAATCACGCGAATATTGCTGAGTTGTTCGCGCTCGATGCGGCCGAGTGTCTTGCCGAGCCCCGGCTTGTGCACTTCAATACCGAAAAAGTTGTGATTCGGCATTCTACGAGCAGTCTCTATCAGCGCCTCGCCCATGCCGAACCCGATCTCTACGATAACCGGGTTGTCGTTGCCGAAGCACTCATACCACCGCACGGGCTGTACCGTAAAGGCCACCCCGTACACCGGATATAGGCGCTCAAAAGACTCGCGTTGGTGCTTGCTCATGCGGGTCTGACGGACGGCATAACTGCGAATATGGCGGTAGGCGTGACTCATGTTGAGGTTTCAATCTGCAAAAACGCTTCAATTTCCCGCACGGTGGCGAGCTGCAGCATGTGGTGTGCGGTTGCCTCTGCGTCTTTCACGGTAATTTTTCCGATTTCCCGTTTGGTCTTGCGCAGCATGCGCGGTTCCACACTGAGAGCTCTGATCCCAATTCCAATCAAGAACGGCAGCATCGCGACGTCGTGCGCCGCGTCGCCGCAGATCGACAGGTCATGAGGGCGGTCAGCCATCGCCTCGGCAACTTGAGCCAAGGCGTGCAACACCGCCGGGTGATAGTGCTTGTACATTTTACCGACGTGGCTGTTCGTGCGGTCTACGGCCAACATGTACATTACAAGGTCGTTGGTTCCGATTGAGAGAAAGTCGGCGTGTTCGGCCAAAGAATCGACGCAGGTCACCGCCGACGGCAGCTCGATCATCGCGCCGAACCGTGTATGCGCTCCGTAGGCGACACCTTCTTGCTCCAGCTCGGCAATACAAGTGTCGAGAATCGCCCGACTCTGTAAGAACTCGTCGACGGAGGAAATCATCGGCAGAAGGATTCGAACATCTCCGTCCGCGCCGGCACGAAGAATAGCGCGCAGTTGCTCCTTGAAGAGCTCAGCGTTTTGGAGGGAGAAGCGTATACCCCGAAAACCCAAGAACGGATTACTCTCGGTGAGCGCCGGCTGTTGCAGCGCCTTGTCGCCCCCGATATCGAGCGTGCGTAGCACGACCGGCCGGTCCGGCATTAAGCGTACGACCTTTCGGTATATGTAGTATTGCTCGTCTTCGGTTGGGAAATCGTTCCGCACGATAAACGGGAACTCGCTGCGGTACAGTCCAATACCTTCGGCCTTCTGCTCAACGGCAACCTTGACGTCGTACACAATGTTGATATTCGCTTGAACCTCAACGCGCGTGTTGTCCCGCGTGTAGGTCATCTCGGGAATAGGTTCCTCGGCATCGTCTTCGTGCAGCAGTGACTCCCTGATCTGCAAGAGCTGCTCGCGCGTCTGCTTATCGGGGCTGATGTAGATGTTACCTTGAAACGCGTCGAGAATAACCGGCGTATTGTCCGGGATCTGAAACACGCGCTCCTCCCTGCAGGTGACCACCGGAAGCCCCAGCGAGCGCGCCAGGATCGAGATGTGCGCTGTAATGCCGCCGCTTGCGAGTATTAGTCCCTCGGCGTGTTGCGCCGAAACCCGCACCAGCTCCGACGGGAGTATGTCGGTAGCAATGACGACTTGGCCGGTATAGTCACCGCTGGCGTCGCTTCCGCCGGAGAGATTGCGCAATAATCGGTGCTCCAGATCGTGAAGGTCCTGTGTCTTCTCCTGTGACCGGGGGTTCCCGCTGCCGGACAGCAACTCTACGTAGTTGTGAACCACTGTACGAACCGCAGTTTCGGCCGGGGTTCCTCCCTCGATCATCCTGCGGATCTCACCACAGAACGCGCTGTCCATCAGTATCAGCAGGTGCGAGCTGAAGATCAGTGACGCTACGTCCGAGAGCTCGTTCTGCATCTCCCGCTGCAATTCTTCGAGCTGACCGCGCGTATTCAACAGCGCGCGCATAAAGCGTTTCAGCTCTTGCTCCGGCACCGCGCCGTCGATGCTTGACTCCTCGAGCCAACCTTCGCGCTCTTCCAGCAAGACCGAACGCCCCTCGGCAAACCCCCCTGTCGCCGACCGGCCATGCACAACCCTCAGGTCATCTATCGTGGTCTCGACCCCTTGCGCCTTGCGGTTGTCGTGCAGCGTGATCAGCACCTCGGCATTCTCCAAGGTAGCAGCCAACTGCGAGGCAATCGCCTGCAATGCGCGGCTGTCGGAGATATCGAAGTAATCCGGCGCGTGATGCTGGACAACCATCACTCCAATGCGGTTTAGCCCGCGCTTTATCGGCACGGCCAGGAACGATTCGTACTTCTCTTCGCCGATACCGGGTATGAGCTTGAAGTATGGGTTGTCGGATGCGTGCGCCGAGAGAATAGGCCGCAGCTCTTTCAACGCGCGGCCGGTGATACCTTCACCCAGCTTCAGCGTAACGGTCTGAGACTTGCCGACATCGAGGCCGCGGGTAGCGCGCAAATACAGCCGTTCGCTGAAAGCTTCGTACAGGTACACCGAGCACACGTCGGCACTGGTGTGGAAAGCAATGAGCTCCACCACTTCCTGCAGGAAATCGGTAACGGTGGATTTCTTTTCAAACAGCCCTGAGAGCTCGCCGACGCTCCAAACTAGATCGATGTTGTCTTTCTTCATTACCAGCCAATACCACCAATACCTTAAAGACGTTTATCTATTGCATAACAGTATACTCAGATTAAGCTTGAAAGTCTTCCCCGAATGAACTCGGATTTTTCGTGCAGCCCTACCGCACCGGTTTCAAGCAAGAGACTGTGCGGTCTGTCAGGGTGCAGGCGCACGCTACCGCCGCCGGCGTCAATCATCTGCATCACACGATCTACCGACACCTTCGCCACCTTCGCAAAGGTGATCTCGAGCATGCTGTTGCGTTCAACAATGCTTGAAATATGTAGCTTGGTGCAGATCGAACGGATCTCAGCCAGCGACAAGAGGCTGTGCAGCTCATCAGGCAGCGGACCGAAACGGTCCTCCAGCTCGGCGGCAACCTGATCGAGCTCCTGCTCGTTGCGGATTGCAGCGATCTTCTTATAGATCACCATTTTTTCCATCGGCTCGGAGATATAGCTGTCGGGGATGTAGCCTGAGTAATTGAGGTCGAGAAACACTTCGGGGGCAACCTCTTTACCGTCGTCGCTGCGTCGCCGGATGGCCTCGTCGAGCAGTTGCAGGTACATGTCGAATCCCACCGAGAGAATGTCGCCGCTCTGCTGGCGGCCTAGCAGATTGCCGGCGCCGCGCACCTCGAGATCCTTGAGCGCAATCTTGAAGCCTGACCCGAGCTCGGTGTAGTCGCTGATGATCTGCAGGCGTTTCATCGCGATCTCGGACAATGCGCGCTGATCAGGATAGAACAGATAGGCATACGACGGACGGTCTGAGCGTCCCACCCGTCCGCGTAGCTGATACAGCTGTGCAATACCGTACATATCGGCCCGGTCGATGATCATGGTATTCACGTTTGGGATGTCGATACCATTCTCAATGATCGTAGTGGAAACCAAGACCTGCGAGCCACCGTGAACGAAACGGTGCATGATCTCTTCCAGATCGTGTGACGGCAATTGCCCGTGCGCGGTCTCGATCATGAGCTCAGGAAGCAAAAACTCGAGAAACTGTTTCACGTGCGGAAGCGTGTCTACTCGGTTATGCAGGTAAAACACCTGCCCGCCGCGCTCTACCTCGCGCTTGACTGCCGCCGCAACCTCTTCCTCCGAGAACTCCTTGATCGTAGTCTCAATTGGAAGGCGGTTACTCGGCGGGGTCTCAAGCAACGATAGATCACGAATCCGGAGCAGCGACATATGCAAGGTGCGCGGTATGGGGGTTGCAGTCAGTGTTAAGCAGTCGATGGTGTTTTTCAGCTCTTTCAGCCGCTCTTTGTCTTTCACGCCGAATCGCTGCTCTTCATCGACAACAACGAGACCAAGGTTCCTGAATCTCACATCTTTCTGCAGCAACCGGTGCGTTCCAATCACAATATCGATTTCACCGGCAGCCAACCGACCGAGCACGCGCTTCTGCTCAGCGCGCTGGACGAAGCGCGACAACATCGCAACCTTCACCGGGAACCGTTCCATCCGTTCCGTGAAGTTCTCGTAATGCTGTTCAACGAGAATCGTCGTTGGGGCGAGCATAGCCACCTGCTTTCCGGCCACCACCGCTTTGAATGCGGCGCGCATCGCGACTTCGGTCTTTCCGTAGCCCACGTCGCCGCAGACCAAGCGATCCATCGGCGCAGGACTTTCCATATCGGCCTTGACCTCGTCGATGCAGCGAAGCTGATCAGGCGTTTCCTCGTAGGGGAACGTGGCCTCAAAGTCATGCTGCCATTCCGTGTCCGGCGGATACTGAAATCCCGCCGCTGTTTTGCGCTGCGAGTACAGCTGCACGAGGCGGTCGGCGAGATTCTCAACGTTGTTGCGAACCTTGTTCTTGCGATTATGCCACGAACGCCCGCCGAGCGTGTCGAGCCGCGGCGGCGCCCCGCCGGTACCGATGTAACGCTGGACCAAGTTGACTTGCTCGATAGGGATATAGACGAACTCTTTTCCGGCGTACTCCAGCTGTATGTAGTCGCGCTCGGTACCGGCAGCGGCGATACGTTTGATCCCGTCGTAGCGGCCGATCCCGTAGTTTACATGAACGACAAGATCACCGGAATTGAGGTCCACAAAGCTCTCTATCGGCGAGCTCTGGGTCTTACGCACCGAGTGCGCTACGCGCTTGCGCCGCCCGAACACCTCACTTTCCTGAACCACCGTTAGTCTACAGTCCGGAACCGTAAAACCCCCGGATATCGCATCAGGCAGCACGGTAACCTCGAGGTCTTCAAGCATGTGCTTCACACGCGCAGCCTGCGACTCGCTCTCGGCAAGCACGTAGACCCGGTACCCGGCGCCTTCGAGGTAACGCATCTCCTGCTTGAAGAACTCGATATTCCCGAAGAACGAGCGCGGGGGGTCATACGAAAACCGAATCGGCTCCTCCGTCCCCGGCGAGCCGGCCGCACCGCGAGGCGTGGTCGCGACAGCGCCGGCGGCGCCCTGACCATGCGGGGTTCCGCTTGCGAGCGTATGGGCACGGACGGTCTGATGCTGCGGCGAGAGCACATCTCCGCGCGACGCCAAAATGCGCTCCGGACGCGGGATACGGCCCCGGCGTTCGTTGTTCAAGAACGTACTGTGGTACTCCTTCTCCAGCACTTCAATCGCACCCGGCAGACGCTCTAGTGCGCTGAACACCACAAGGCCGTCGGGGGTGAGATAATCGAAAACGCTCGCCGGCTGCTCATACGCCAGCGGGTATAGATACTCTTCTCCCTCGCTGCATCCGCGCGTTTGCAGATCGGCAATGATCGCCGCCGCCTCGTCGTTGAACTCAGAAAACCGGTCGATGTTCTGTTGTAATCGACCGATGCGCTCGTCATCCCACACCACCTCGCGCATTGGGTGTATCGTGAGCTGCTTGATCGATGCAGTTGAGCTCTGCGTTTCCGGGTCGAAGCGACGAATCGCGTCGACCTCGTCGAACGAAAACACGATCCTGTTCGGCTCTTCCGCGCCGGGTTGGTAGATGTCGAGAACCTCCCCGCGCAAAGCATACTCACCACGGATTGACACCCGCGGAACACGCAGGTAGCCCATGCGCGCGAGGCGCTCGGAAAGCGCCGCAGGATTGATATCTCCCCCCACCTCGACAGTCGCTAAATCACGCCCCAGCGCTACCGGCGGCGGCAACGCGCCGAGCAGCGCGCGGACCGGCACCACCGTCACGAATACATCGCCCCGCAACAAACGTGCGAGTGCGTGTACGCGACGCCCGAACGCTTCCGAGTTGTGCGCGGTTGCCCGGTACGGCACGCTACCCCACCACGGAAACAACTCCGCCTCGAGCCCAAAGAGCCGCAGATCATCGACAGCGTCACCTGCCTCAGCGTCGTTAGCTGCCACCATAATCGCCGGGCGCGGTTCAGAGTGCAGATAATCGGCTACAAGATACGCTAGGAAACTGCCCTTCGCTCCGGTGATCGCAACGGCGGATTGACCGGCGCGCAGCTCGGCGTGTAAACTTTTCCGGGGTGAGTAGTCGCTCAGTACCTTGTGTATGCGAGTATACAATAATGATTTCATGCGGTCATACCGACAAGAAAGATAGGATGCAAACCATTATGCGGGTCCCCACAGCGTTTCTGCTCCTGACGCTGCTCGTGATCGTGCCGAGCACCGCAGTAGCGCAGAGTAACGACATTTCGGTCTCTATCCGTTTCTACGATCAGACCGTTTACTTCCCCGATAGCGATATTCTCGTGAAAGTCACGATTCGCAATGAATCGCCGGAGACGTTCCGTTTCCGCCTGGCCGACCGCCGCGTATTCAATGTGGAGTTCGCTGTGCGGACCATGACAAACCGCTTACTTGAGCGTGCGCCGCAGTTTAGCACACAGCGAACCGCCAATCAACAGGTGTTCTACCGTGAGGTAGCGATCGCGCCAGGAGAACAGTACTCATTCATTGAGAATCTTCCTGAATATGTATACATTCCCCGTTCCGGCATGTACGTTGTCGACGCGGTCTTCTACCCTGAGCTTGCTGCCGGCCCGGGAGAACGCCGCCGGCTGCAGTCCAACCGTCTGACTTTGGCTGTCAGGCCAGGGAGCGCGGGTGCTCCCCCGGTAGACGAGCTACTTGACGCGGAAGCGGCTGAGATCTTGCGACGGCAACCCATGCCGCCGGATCGAGTGGTGGAGTATCTTATCGAGGCGCGGCAACAACAACAGTGGGACCGCTTCTTTCTGTACCTCGACCTGGAAGCCTTATTACGCACCGACCCCGCCCGTGAGCGGCGCTACCTGCGCTTGTCCGAACCCCACCGGCGCACCGAGCTCGCGGAGTTCCGCGAGCGCTTGCAGCAGGAGCGGACCGATGAAGACATTATCTTAATCCCCGAAAGCTATGAGATTGTGCGCACCGAGTACACGCCGCAGCGTGGAATAGTGATCGTGGATAAGCGCTTTCTCTTTCCGGCATACGCGGAG
>PWQX01000107.1 GCA_003556605.1 Spirochaetaceae bacterium | reverse complement strand
TCATTCGCAAGCTCAATCGCCCGCTTTTCGGCTACCGCAGCAGCGCTTGGAGCCCCTTCAGCCTCCCAGTTCGAGCGGCGCTTTCGAAACAATACTCGCGGTTCGAAGAACTCATTGCGGAAGTATTCCATGGTATGTGGATGTTCCAGAAACGAACCCCCAATTCCTGTTTCCCGAATCGCCTCCAGCGCGAGGGTCTCAGCGCTGATCTCCATGCCCTGCAGGTAGCGTTTCGTGAAGGCGATCATTTCATCGTCCAGCACTGCTTGAGCCGGGGAGACGGTCATTTCCGACTCTAGTTGCCCGATACTCCACACCACCGAAACCCGCTTCCCAAGGTGAGTGGCGAATCCAAACATCTTCTCCAGTGCGGCTTGCGAGTCGGGCAGCATGGATTCGGTAGACACCCAGCTTGCCGACGGAATCCCGTAGAAACGTCCGAGATCGGCCGCAGCGCCGGCGTAGAGCGCGTTTTCCGGTCCTCCCGTGACCGCTATAGTCGTCCTCATGTCGAACGTATGAGCCAACCCCAGATTGAAAACACACGGCCTCCCGGGTTCCAACAGTTGGTTGACCACTATACCGGAGAGAATCTCCGCCGTTCCAACCGCACACGAGCCGGCGAGTGTCACCGGGCCTGAGACACCGGCCATCGGCTCGCCATTGACGGTCACGGGGATGTTCCAACCGGCCGTACGCCGGAAGATCTCCAACGCGAGGTGGGTCCAGCGCAAAGGGCCGTGTGCAGTAAACCCGATGCTGAACCACGGGTGGTCGCCGACCACTTGCTTCATTCGCACCATGATTTCCGCGCCCTCGGGCGAGAAGCAGAATACCCGTATGTGTTTGGTGGAGTTGCGGCTGATAATGTTGAGGCCTACGACATCACGCGCTTTGGCCGGAACGTCTTCTAGGGAGTAACTGAATATTCCGTCTACGTTCGGGAGGTGGTGCAGAAGCCGCGTCCAGCCGGGCAGGTCGTCAGAAGTAAAGGGCCTCGATGCTCCATTCTCGTAGATGTTGAGACCCGGCACCGACCAGATAACCGGATCGCCGTCCGGGGCTACCGGTTTTCCGGCGCCAAAGCGGTCACAGAATGCAAAAGAGGATGGACATAGCGCGACAGCCTCCTGCACGAGGCGGCGTGGAAACCGGATGACATTCGCCCCGGTGCCTTTCCGGGCTCCATGCGTGAGCAGAAGCTCGCATATCTCATCGTGCTCAATACGTACCCCAGGATTCTCCAGTAACGCCAGCGCCGTTTCGTGAATGGGCTCTACCTCGACCGTCATCTGTTGCACCTCCCGGCTATTTTGGTGGGCTCTTGTGCACCGCTGTCTGCGTTGACGTTGCCGGATTTATGTCCCGGACGCACCGCCAATCTGTTCGCTCAGCGCTTGGGCTTCGCTCCAATAAACAGGTCTCGGCCGGCAACGAGTGCATGCATCTTGCCGTCCGCCACGGTCCGCGGAAGCATCCAGAACCCGCAGTCGGGATGCACCCACCGTACGCGATCTGCCCCCAGAATCTCCGCAGCCCGCTCTATGCGCCGCGCGACGGTTTCAGGAGTTTCGATCTCGTTGTCCTTGATGTCGATCACACCGACGCCGAGCTCGATGTCTCCCCTAAGCTCCCTGAACAGCGGGAGCTCCTCATAACCGCGTCGAGCAAACTCCAGCACAACGTGGGAAACCTGTACGTTATTGATAAACGCGATCATGTCCTTCCACACGCCACGCTGGATCGCCTGTCCTCCGTAGTTGCCGAAACACAGGTGCATGCCGCGGTCGCCCCGTACACCCTCGAGAACCCGGTTGACCACCTCATGTGCCCACATCGCATCGCCCGGGTTTCCCGGAAGGTTGGCCTCGTCAATCTGGACGTAAGGCGCATCGATACCCTCGACCTGCCGGCGTAAGACCTCGGCTAGTGCCCACGCGAGTTCGCGGATATCGGCGTAGCGCTGGTCCAGCAGTGTTTTGGCCAGCATGTACGGCGAGGTAACCGTGAACTTCAGAGGCTTCTCACTCAGGTTTTTGACGAACTCCCAGCTCTCGAGGAGATTCATCGTCCCCTCGCCAACGTCACCGTACACAACTCCGGCCGGATGGGAGCGAAACTGCATATCCGACCGCGCGGCAAACTCTTCAAGCTCGCTTCGCGTCAAGACAGTGCGTACTCCGGACAACGGCCGAACGAACGTCTCTATCATTCCGTTCGTCTCAGGGTGATCGACACTAAACCTGGAGATTTCCCCGTCGGTGATGACGTCGAGCCCCGCAAGTTCCTGGGTCTTGAGCACGGTGAGCACCGCATCGCGTAAGTTGGGCCGACTCGGGTAGACTCGCAACCAATCAGGTACGGGATAGCTTCCTACAACCGTCGTCAAGATGCTCCGCATGATATCCTCCGCTCAATGGAATAGACTGCTACCCTACAGCCGAATACGCTTCAGCCGAATTACAGGATTTTCACCCACCGGTTGCGTAGCATAATAGCATACTCGTTTCGTCACGCAAGCGTGCGAGTTCTTCGATAGCGGCTCTTGAAAGGTCCCGGGCGGGGCATTGAAGCGCGGTGCTTCAGTCTAATAAGCGATCCGCAGCTCACTCATCCAAACCGGCGAAAAGGATTTCTACGTCAAGCCTACTCAACTCTCCGCGCTGTTGATCGTTTACGTGCCCACCCAGAATGAGGATATCAAAATCGCGTGGTCTTGCGAAGACTGCGAACTCCGTTCGGCTTATCTTAGAATAGTCGGCCACAATGACCCGCCGGGTTGACAGTCTTAATGCCTCCGTTTTCAGCTCAGCTTCAATCAGGTTCTGCGCGTAGAAGGTTCCGTCCGTTGAGAACCCGGCGGTGCCCACGAAACAGGTTTCAATTCGAAATCTTTGCAGGTTCTCCTGTGCGAGGGGACCGATGAACGAACCGGACCCCGGCCGATAACTCCCTCCGAGGGAATAAAGCGCGAGCCCATCGTCGGCATTGATCAGCTCATTGATTACGCCCACAGAATGTGCAATAACGCGAAGCGACATGTCCTTGATTTCGGCGGCTATAACCGCACAGGTGCTACCCGAATCTAAGAAGATCGTTTCCCCTTCGGACACCAAGGCGCGCGCTCTTTGGGCGATTGCCCGCTTTTCCTCGAGGTAGGTGTTCTCGCGGTTCCGCACGTTGTGCATGTTGCGGTTTTCTTCCGCCAGAGCAGCTCCGCCGTGCGTGCGGAACAGAATAGCTTCGTCCTCTAAGAAAGCAAGGTCCTTTCGAACCGTCGCCTCCGATACATTCAATCGTTGGGTCAACTCTTGGACGCTTACGCGCCTCAAAAGCTGTACGATCCTGACTATATCTTTTCGCCTGGTGCTGTATGCCATCATCGCTCTCTATCGCGTTGGCGAACACTGCATTCTATTCTCGCCGCGGCTGGCCCAAACACAATTCCTTGAAGCGCAGTAAATCAGATATTGCGGTATCATACGAAACACAACCACATCCCCAGACGAAACGGTTCATACCCCGCGACTTCTCAGCAAGCACCGCCACGGCGCGCTCGACTCCGTCCCATTCCCTGCGTTCAATCATCTTGGGATCGGCACACCCTCTGACCACAATATCGCTATCATTCTCATCAAGAAACCTGCGTACGAACCCGAAATCCGTATTGTAGTCTGCGGCAATCAACGATGTTCCCGTCTCGACAAAAAAACGGATAAGCTCCGTCACATTGCCGCCCATAATTACCGCAGGCGGCGGCGTACGGTAGTCGCTGCGAATGGTCTGGATTATCGTGCGTTCGTACGGGACAACGAACTGCTCGAATATTCGCGGGTCAATGAGAGGCAAAGTCGCCCACGATTCATACACGTTTATTCCAACACCCTGCTTCGACAGCCGTCCGGCGTGCCTCATTGAAAGCTCTGTTGTTACTCGCATGAGCGCGTGCACTTCATCAGGATTTGTGACTATATCCATGAGCAGGTTCTCGAAGCCCCTGAGCTCTACAGCTTGGGAAAACGGGCCCCCAATGCAGCCGTATACCCATACGTCTCGGCCTATCGCCCGAAACGCGGCGCTACAGGCCTCGACTATGAGGCCCAGCCGATTACTGCTGCTGTCTTCCACGGGTAACGCAATTGATCGGGCATTCAGCGTCTCTTCGTGCATCAGTGGGTGAGATACGACGCCCGGAATCGCGCTACTGTCTTCATGATAGCGGACTTCGCAGCCTAATGCTTCAGCTTCGATGTTATAGATGTCGATTCCGACCGTCACCAGGTCGTGCGCATACGTCTCGAAAGCTGCGATCGCTGCCTGCGCCATTAATTGCGGGTCGCGCGCCACCGCAGAGGGGGTTTTGCCCAATAGCGCAGCGCCATGCTCATAAATCGACGGTACAAAGGGAGCTCTGTCCGGTGTCTCGCCGCGGAATGCTGCTTCCGTTCTCTCGATTGAACGCATCGTCGCCTCCTGTGTTATCCAACCGCACCAGCTATGCCGGCTACGTCGCCGGGTAGAACACGTGAACCACCGACTCCACCATCGATGGTACAAACAGGGTAAGAACGGCGGTCAAAAAGAGAACCGCCGCGAAGGGAATCATCACCCTAACGGTCTTTTCAAGAGGAACATCGGCGATGGAACAGGCTATGAAAAGCATCGATCCAACCGGTGGCGTGACTGCACCAATCATGATCGCCATGACCATCACCACGCCATAGTGAATCGGTTCAAAGCCGAGAACCGTGCCGGTCGCAAGCAACGTTGAGGAAAACATTGCGATGAGAATCGGAGGGTCGGCAAACATGCCAATGAACACGATGAGCAGCATGATGACGATCGTGGCGGTGTACGGATTCGCGAAATGCTCCATAATCAACGCTATAACAATCCGCTGGAAGTTAAGTCTGATAAGAACATTAGAGAAGATGCTGGCCATTGAAAGGGTAATCAGCACAATCGCCGTAGTCTTGGCAGTTCTAAGGAAAATACCGGGAAAGTCCTTCAGCTTCAGCTTCCTGGAGATGAACAGGCCGTAGAAAAGCCCGTACAAAACCGCGGATATGCCGGATTCGGTTGGAGTGAAAACGCCGAAGACGATGCCGCTCAGTATGATGATGGGCATGATGAACGCACCGATTGCCTTGACGAAGGTGGTCAGAACGTTGCCTATGTGAAAGCTTTCGGTTTCGATCTCGTATCCGCGGAGTCGATATATGATCGCGTGTGCAATCATAAGCCCAATCCCGATTACTATTCCGGGAATAAGCGCTCCCAGAAAAAGTCTCCCAACCGAAAGCTCAGTGTAATAGGCATACATGATCATTGCGACACTGGGAGGGATGATTGGGCCGATAGCGGACGAGGAGGCGGTAACGGCTACCGAATAATCGCCCTCATACCCTTGCCGCTTCATTGTTGGAATCATAATCGAGCCGATAGCGGATGCGTCTGCTACGCCGGAGCCCTGGATACCTGCAAAAAGCATTGATGAAAGTATATTCACGTATCCCAGGCTGCCCTTGAGCCTGCCGACAAGCGCATTGGCGAAATCAACGATCCGATCGGTTATATCCGACACCATCATGATGTTTCCGGCAAGGACGAAGAACGGTATAGCGACCAGACTAAAGGAGCTTATTCCTCCGAACATCCTGATGATGACCAACGAAAGCGGAATGTCCAGCAAGAACACCATCACCAGCCCGGCGATGCCCGTAGCCAGAAAGATCGGAAACCCGAAGAACAGAAGAGACAGAAAGAGGACGAACAACAGGCCGACGTGCCACATGCGCTACCTGCCTATACAGTGATGTTAGGGGTACGTGCAGTAAACGGGTTTTCCCCATATATCAACAGGATTAAGTACTCAATGAACATCAACAGCGACCCTACCGGAATCGCCATGTAGAACAGACCTCTTGATAGTGGAGCGTTCTGCAACATTGTTCCCACGTGATGGACAGTTCTGAGAGTTCCCTGATATACGATAAGCGCCAGAAACGCCAGAATTACGAGTGAGGTGACCTTCTTTATTACCAAGACGTGGGTTGATTTGAAGAGCTTAACTATGAAGAAATCGACGTTGAGGTGCGCTTTCTCGCGGACGCACACGCTCGCGGCCAAGAACACCAGCCAGACAAACAAATGACTGGCAATCTCATTGTACCAGGGAAACGAAACGAAGCCGGGAGTGTAGCGCAGGAAGACTTGAACTGCTCCCGCCCCGGTCATAAATGCGAGTATTGCAATGATCAAGGCCGTCCGTATTGCATCCATGCTCAGATATACCGTTCTCATGGTTCTTCCCGCCTTCTCCCGCGTAGCCGCCGCGCCCGGCAGCGGCACTATGCGCACGCACCCCTGCGGGGCCGTTCACCTCGCAGGGGTGCTTCTGTAGAGGTGCTTATTTTGCCCTAGTTTGCTGCACCGGCTTCCAAGAGCTTATTGTAGAAGTCCTCCCAGTGGGGACCCCGCTGAACGTACTCTTCGTGCAAGCCTTCCACTTTTTCCATAAACTCGCTGATGTCCGCTACCTCGTTTACTTCAACGCCTTCATCGATCAGCGTCTGCAGAGCCTCTTCCTGAGCCACACGATCCAATTCAATCTGGTAGTCGGCGGCATCGCGCGCGGTGTCAAGCACGAGCTCTTGCAGGTCCTCGGGTAGCGAGTCCAACCAATCGGTGTTTATGAAATAGAATACCCCGGCAGGCTGATGATTGGTGAGGCTGAGGTGGTTGGCGACTTCGTGAAAGCGCATGGAGAGAATCATATCCGGCGACGCTTCCATCCCGTCAATCACGCCCGTCTGCAGGGCAGTGTAGATTTCCGTCCAGTCGGTAGTTACGCCATCCGCCCCGAAAGCCTCGAACATGGCGACGTACATTGGGTTCGGCCCGCGCATCACCAGTCCTTCAAGGTCTTGCGGCCGGTAAACGGGCCGTGGCTCGATGAGCATATGTCTGAACCCCATGTTCTGGCCTCCGACCGCCATCAGATTATAGGGCTCCAACAGCCGACTGACTTCATCCTCGATCCCCCGGATAGTTCGAACATAGTGCTCTTCATCTTCGTACACATAGGACAGGTCGAACAATGCCAGCTGCTCGACGTATGGTCCCAGGGCGGTGCCCGGAGAGAACACCCCCAATTCGAGAGAGCCATCCATCGCCATTTCGACCTGCTCGTGCTGTGTACCCATTTCCGCACCGTGGTTAACGACCGTTGCGATTCTGCCCTCACTTCGCTCTTCTATCAATTCACCAAGGTGTGTGAGAGCCTTTCCAACGGTTCCCTCAGGGCCCAAGTTGGTCGACATCCGCATCCGGAATTCTTCCTCCGGCGCACCGGCCCCGAATGCCCCGCCGGGTACCAATAGCACTAACGTCACCGCCAAAACGACAAGATGTTTCTTTGACATCTCAGCCTCCTTTCGTCACTCTTTGTTGATTGTTAGCGATTACCGCTACAAACCGACACGACAACTCTATACGCAAACAGCGGCGGAGTCAAGAAATTAATATCTAATTATGAGTCACAGAGTCAGGCATAGGCTGTGGCCGTGCCGGTATTTGAT
Organism: Spirochaetaceae bacterium; assembly: GCA_003556605.1. GTDB lineage: Bacteria > Spirochaetota > Spirochaetia > DSM-27196 > SLAA01 > B1Sed10-166. The sequence continues at coordinate 34,087 of PWQX01000107.1, read as the reverse complement.
GCAGCAGCGGCTGTAGAGTTTCCCGCAGCACGGGAGGCGGTCGATGACCGCGGGTCTTCACGTAAGCGCTTGTGCTATCGGCTCTTGACCCCCGCCGCTTCCAGAAAAGCGTTGAGGTTCTGTGTCGAAACCCCGGGAGGCATGCCGCCGCCGCACGACAGAACGGTACGCCGGAGTGTAGGCGCAGAGGTGATTTGATCACGAACGGCGGCGGATATCTCCGCCGGTGTTCCTTGGGCGAGAACGTCTCTCGGGGGAACATTCCCCATCAAGGCTATCTCATCGCCGCAGAGCTCGCGAGCCTCGTTGAAGGCCAGATCGGTTCCGAAGTTGAAGAGGTTCACGCCCATGGCCGCAAGATGGGGTGCTGAAACTTTGCAGGGGGCATCGTTGTGAAACATCCTCACCGTCGCAGGGAAGCGCTCGTAGAGTCTCTTAAAGTAGGGGAAGGCGAGCGAGAGAAAGTCATCCTCTCCAAGAAAGCCAACGATATCGTCGAGCAAGAAGACCCCGTCGATGGACGGGAAGCACTCGAACTGGTAGGTGATCCAATCGTCAAGAAAGTCGGTGATCAAGCTCAGGAAATCATGGGCCTTCTGAGGCTCTAGTTTGGCAGCAAGGAGAAACTCTGTCGTCCCGGCGAGGAAGGAGGCGATATTCAGCGGACCGCGAGCAACTGCGAGACGGATTTCGTGGCCGGTCTGCCGAATCCTGTCACGAAGCAACCGCTGCCTGTTTATTGTGAACGGGAGTAACCCGTCTTCCCGGGGATTCGGCTTCGTCAGTGAATCAAGTCGCTCAAGCATACTTGGATCACTCTTCGGGGTAGGAAAATCGTTAGACGGAAACACGCAACGGACGCCGAACGCGGACGGCTCCGTGCACATGCCGTACTCCGACCAGAAGCCCGGAAGAAACAAACAATCCGGAAATGCCTGTTGAACGGACAGATTGGCCTCAAACCACAGCTCATCGGAGGTGAAATAGTCAAGAATAGAGATTCCGAACCAGTTTGGAATCCACGGGCTGTCAACAACGAATCCCACGACCGGACTGTCGCTGCCTCCGTTCACTGCGTTCACAAGCGTCTGCCACTGTTGGTCGGTCATACTTGCCACCACCTAGTGCGTCGCAACGTCGTCGCGCAAGAGCAGTATCACGCAGATGGCGTTGCGACATGGTTGCGTTTCGTACTGACTTTCGATAAGTAACGATACTATATTCCGCACCAGCGCGCTGTCAAGCAGCCGGATTGTTTTCAAGCGACCGACTCGCTACGACCGCGTGCCCGACAGACGTACATGGCGAAGGGTATCGCGTGGTTTCCGTCGGTGAGGGGAAGCCGAATACCGGCCGGGCGTGCGCAGTCATGAACAGCCGCGATCACAGATCGGCCATCAAAAGCTCTCTTATTCCCGCCTCATCCGGCTCAACTCCTATTCCTACCGACTCATCGAGCAATACGCTGCCGCGGTTTTCTATGTTCGGTTTGTCCGGGTAGAGGATGGATTCATCGATGAACTGGCTGCCGTTCAGTGCGGCGGGTCCGTAGAATCCGAAAGCAGCTGCGGTTTGGCACGAGGCCAGTTTCGTGAGCAGCCCATCGGCAAGACCGCTTACCAACAGCGGAATCCCAGCCGCCTCTGCAACGCGGATCTGACCAACCGAGGGCCAAATCCCGCCGCTTCGCGTGACCTTGATCACCAGGTAGTCGACCAGGCTTTGCGACACGTACTCGAAATAATCCGCAACGCTGACGCACGACTCATCGATCGCCAGAGGTAATCTTGTTGACGCCCGCAAAGCTCGCATCAGTCCGCGCTGATCGGCTGGAAACGGCTGTTCAAGTACGCTGATACCTATCGACGCAAACTCAGACGCGCACCGGCGTGCTTGATGAAGCTTGTAACCCTGATTGGCGTCCGCCCATAAGAACGAATCATCAGTGAGGCGTGTGCGTATTGTCTCGGCGGTTCGGATGTCCTTTTCGGCATGAACTCCGCACTTGAAGTTTGCGTGAACGAAACCGCTCTCGAGCCCAGCCTCGATGTCACGCTCCAACTCGTCGTGATCGGTGGACGCCAGCGTGTAGCTCAAATCAACGGAACACTTCTCACTTGATCCTCCGAGGAAGGTCCTTAACGGAATCTGTAACCTTCGGGCTATGAGGTCGTGCAGAGCGACGTCGACCGCAGCCTTGGCAATCGGCTGGCCGGTACTGGGGCCTCGGCCAATGCACGAATTCATTCGCTCATGCAGCCCCCGTCTGTCATGCACTTCCAGGCCAAGTACGGCCGGGATGAGATACCGGCGCAGAGTTGACGTCACCGTTTCCAGCGTTTCGTACGACCATTGCGCTACGGGCCGCGCTTCTCCCCAACCATAGCAGCCTTCGTCGTCGATTATTTTCACGAGCACGTGCGGGGCCCAGCCCCCGGCTTCACCGGCGCTCCCGGACGCAAAGCTAAACCCGCGAATCATCGGGATGCGCAGTGGGAAAACGTGAATGTCCCTTATACAATTCATGGGTAGTGTTGTTACGCACCGGCACGCCGTTTGTCAACTACGGTTTGTCACAGTGGTGGGACGCTGAGCGTCATTTCTGCCTGCACCATAGTGCACCATAAACATGATTGACACCTGGTATAGGCCGGGTTAGGCTAAATGGTCGCCTGGAGGCGGCGTATGCATAAGCAAGAAGGAGGGGGAAAGCCATGAAGCGAACGATGGTGCTGTTACTGGCGGTAATGGTGGCGCCTACGGTATTGGCGGCAGGGGAGGCAGAGCCGGATCCGCCGGAAGATTATCCGACAAAATCAATTGAACTAGTTGTGCCGTGGGGAGCCGGTGGGCGCACGGACATCAACGCCCGCATGTTTGCTACAATAGCTTCTAACTACCTGGATCAGCCAATGGTAGTGGTCAATAGAGCAGGGGGCGGGAGCGTCATAGGCGGGCAGTATGTCGCCGAGGCTGATCCGGACGGTTATACTTTACTCGCGATAACGCCCGGTACCAACGTTTTCCCAGTTGTCTTTGATAGAGCACCGTATGACACGTTTGACTTTACTCCTATCGGACAGATCGGCAGCAGTACGATGGCGATTGCGTCTCGTCCGGACCGACCTTGGAGCGACGTAAGCGAGCTGGTTGAGTATGCAGAGGAGAACCCCGGGGAGGTGACGTATGCCTGCGTGTCACTGTCAGGACCACAGCTTGGTTTTCTGCGCTGGTCCGATGCTGCCGGGCTTGAGTTCTCCCACGTTCCGGTAGGTGACGACGCCGAAGCGGTTGAGGCTGCGCTTGGGGGGCATGTGGATATCGCCATGACCTCGAGCGTCGCCACCATAACTTCTCACGTGAACGAGGGTTCGTTGAACGCTATCATGGTTTTCAGCGACGCCCGGGATGATGCGCTACCCGACACTCCCACCGCAACCGAGATGGGATGGGATGTTGTAGCCAGCCCCTTTACCGGCATCGCCGGTCCGAAGGGTATGCCTGAGGAGGTCACCCGGAAACTCCGCGAGGTCTTCATGCAGGTCATGGAAGACGAAGACTTTCACACCTTAATGAACCGGGTAGGTGAAAGTCTTGACCCGAGAGGTGGCGAGGAGTTCTATCAGATCTGGGTGAACGACTACGAGGGCTACAGCGGCATTATTGAGAGAATGGGACTGAACTAGTCTTATAGCGAAGGGCGGGACTGCGTGGCTCAGCAACAACCGGACCGGCAGCGGTTGGCAGAAGGTATCGTCTTCATTCTCATCGGAGTCGCCATAATGCTCCTGGTGCCGAGCGAGGTTGCAGCCACGCCTGCCGTCCAGACGAGGACCTCACCGGCGTTGATTCCTCTCGCGGTGGCGATTGCGCTCGTCGCAACCGGCGTAGCTATGGTTGCGGTGGCGGTATTCGCACGGACGCGCGAGGCTCCGGCAGCGGTTACCCGTGAAGGGAGCATCCGAGCTGCCGGAGCTATACTCCTGCTTTTTGCGTATTCCTTTCTGTTCTCCGTACTGGGGTTTGTTTTCACCAGCGCTGTATTCTTTGCGATTTTTGCTTTTGTCTTCGGCGCACGCAGTGTCGTCAAGATTGGTTTAGGGGCAATTGGTTTACCGCTCACGGTGTGGCTGCTGTTCGAACACGCGTTCCGTGTTCCACTACCCCACGGGCTACTCTTTTAGCCGGTATTCTCACAGGAAAACGGCGTGTTCGACGTATGGCTCAGTGCAGTTCCGATTTTCTTCACTGTTGAGAACCTTCTCGTCGTTGTCATAGGTCTGCTCATTGGCATTACTATCGGGGCTATCCCCGGTTTGAACGTGCCGATGATTGTGGCATTGCTCCTTCCGCTTACTTTCTACATGAACCCGGTCACGGGTCTCTGTCTGCTTATGGGAGTCTACAAGGGCGGAACCTACGGCGGGTCGATATCGGCGATCTTGTTGAATACCCCGGGCGCACCGGCGGCGGCGGTAACGGGAATCGACGGCTATCCGCTTGCGTTGCAGGGGAGATCGGGGAAGGCTCTTCGGGCCTCCATCTATGGATCGGTGGCAGGCGAGTTTGTGGCCGACATTGTCCTCATAACCTTGGCTGCTCAGATTGCACAAGTTGCCCTCAGGTTTGGGCCGACCGAGAAGTTCTCGCTCGTACTCTTTGCGCTTGTAACAATTGGGGTGGTATCGAGCCGGCACAAGCTGAAGGGCATCGGCGCGGGACTGCTGGGGATATTCTTCTATACTATCGGTATTGAGCCTGTCTCGGCCGCGACACGGTTTACGTTTGGAATCTTTCCCCTCATAGGCGGGGTTCCGTTCCTGCCCATGCTGATTGGTCTGTTTGCCGTATCGGAGTTCTTTGTACACATCGAAACGAAGTCTCTTGCCGGCAGGTCGGATTCGGTGGTGCCTGTGTCAACACGGCGTGAGGACAACTACGTAAGCTGGGCGGAGTTGAGAGCGGGTGCGCGAACGATAATCCGCTCTACCGGTATCGGCATCGGCATTGGAGCTCTTCCGGGAAGCGGTTCAGCGATATCTGCCTTCGTTTCTTATGGTGCGGCAAAGAATGCATCAAAAGACCCTGATACGTTCGGCGAAGGATCGCTGGACGGCGTTTTCGCGGCTGAAACCGCGAATAACGCCGCAGTCGGCGGAGCGCTTATACCGCTGCTTACTCTCGGGATCCCCGGCGATGCTATAACGGCGATTCTCCTCGGCGTGTTTCTTGTCCATGGAATTGTGCCCGGTCCGGAGCTTTTCACAACGTCCGCGCACATCATCTACCCGGTGTTCGTTGGGCTGATCGTAGCCAACGTACTCCACTATTTCATCGCTTCGCTCGGTCTCCGGCTTTTCACACGCGTCATCCAGATGAGTCGAGCACTTCTCTTCCCGGCAGTCATAGTTCTATGTCTCGCCGGAGCATATTCGGTAAACAGCAGTATTTTTGACGTCTATGTCATGCTGTTTTTCGGTGTTCTGGGTTACCTCATGAAGAAGTTCGATTTTCCGGTCGCTCCACTTCTCATGGGCTATATTCTCGGTTCGCTGCTCGAGAAGTCGCTCGTGCAGGCGCTGATCATAGGAAGAGGTTCGTTCTTGCCGTTCGTGACCCGTCCTATCTCGCTGGTGTTTCTTCTGCTGACCGGCTTCTTCGTTGTGTGGTCCGTTGTCGGACAGAAACGACGCACTAACGCGGGGCCGCGGTAGCCGGTAGGCACGTCTGTTAGCCTCTTCTTGAAGCATCGGTCATGATCTTGGTAGCTTCCGCGCTTCGCAATCGGTTCAACCGGGCGACAGATGTTCACGTGGGTCTTGAACGCAGTGCGGACAGCCGAAGTTGCTGGGCAGCACAGCGCGTGTTATACTCCCGCCTGATGAGAGCCAATCGGAATACGGCTACCAAGAGGTTGAATCAAGAGCCGCTTGGCTGTAGCGCAACTGCGCAGCTGACCGGAGCGCGTGCATGAGTCTGCGTGCAACCAACATTCTGTTCATCACCAGCGATCAGCAACGACGGGATTCGCTTCCCTGCTACGGCCTCGATTTCATGCACACCCCCTCTCTCGACCGCTTGGCGCGCGAGGGTGTGGTATTCGACAACTGTGTGTCCGCGTCTCCAGTCTGCCAGCCGTGCCGCGCTGCCTTCATGTCCGGGCAGTATCCTCACGTGAACGGTGTGCCCGACAATTTCCGCTGGTTACGTCCGGGAACACCGACCATAGCCGATACATTTCGGTCTGCGGGGTGGGAAACCGCAGCTATCGGGAAAATGCACTTTGATCCGTGGGACGATCCCCAAGGCTTCGAATACCGCATCAGCGCCGAAGACAAGAGGCACTTCTTCCGTTTCGACGACCACGCCCGCTTTCTCGCCGGTAACGGTTACGAGCGAAGGCATCCGGCCTATGTTGAAGGATACGGCGAATGGCTCGGTGCGATCCGCAGTCCTTTGCCGAAAGAGCTGCACATCGACTCGTTCATCGGCCAACAAGCTGTGCGGTACTTGGAGAGCGCCGGTGCGAAGCCCTTTTTCTGCTGGGTGTCTTTCAACAGTCCCCACGATCCATACGATCCGCCGGCGGACTTGGCGGACCTTTACCGCGACGCACCGATCCCGGAAGCGGTAGGGAATGCCGGCGAGCTCCGGCACAAGCCGGCCTATCAGCACCAGCTAATACCGTTCTACCGGACTAATCCTTTGTACCTTAGCGATTATTCCTGCATGGACGAAGAAAAGATTCGTAGGATGAGAGAGTATTATCTCGCCTCAGTGACTCTTGTCGACGAACAGATCGGAAGAATCCTAGACGTTCTTGATCGAAGAGGCATGCGGGAGGAGACGCTCGTGGTTTTTTCCTCCGACCATGGGGATCATCTGGGTGACCACGGTTTGCCCTTTAAGGGAACCTTTTACGAAAGCTCGCTGAAAGTGCCTCTGATAATTTCCGCACCGGGCGTACCCCAGGGTGAACGAGCGCGCTCCTTTGTGGACTGGATTGATCTACACCGCACGTTTTTGGCCGTTGCAGGAATCCAGGCCTCCGACCATCTGCAGGGATGGGACATCTGCGATCTTCTCGTCGAACCGGGGCTAAACGGGCGAACGGAAGCGTACAGTGAATTGCTGGGCCGGGCTATGGTATGCAACGACCGATACAAGCTGGTCGTGTGTGATGACGGCGACGGCGAGCTCTACGATATGCAGGAAGAACCGCTTGAGGTGGTTAATCATTTCGCAGACGACCAATTCAAGGAATTGAGATACGAACTGACGGACAAATTGGCGCGCCATACACTCTCGCATAGTAGAATCAGACGATTCGGCGGCGGAGTGCATGCAAGCGACCCGGGGCGTGACCAAGCTCTTGGGCAGGCCCGGAAAACAGCTGCCGAAGGCGGTTTCCCGGGACTTCAGACGGCGGAGAGATAGATATGGCTGAGAGAGCGGCATCGGAGGGCAAGAGCAGACTGTTGAACGATTACAACCTGTATTGGGGTGATATCCACAACCACAACGCAGTCGGGTACGCGAAAGGATCGCTTGAGCGCTCTATCGACGTCGCTCGGGAGCATCTCGACTTTTTCGCCTTCACCGGGCATGCGTCCTGGCATGACATGCCGGAGATGCCCGGCAACCGCCATATGAAGTGGGTAGAGGGCTTCAAGGTGCACACTGACCACTGGCCGAAGACCCGAAAGCTCATCGAGGAAGCCAACACTACGAGCTTTGTTAGTTTGCTCGGGTACGAATGGCATTCCAGCACCTATGGGGACTTCTGTCTCATCTTCCCGGAGCACCAGCCGGACCTCTATCTGCCGGACAATCCGAAAGAGCTCTTCGCGTTTGCCAAAGATAAACATGCATTTGCGATCCCGCATCATGTGGCGTACAAGCAGGGCTGGCGAGGTGCGAACTGGTCGGTGTTTGATCCCGGTGTTGCGCCTGTCGTCGAGATTTTCTCAGAGCACGGGTGTACAGAATCAGACAGAGCGCCATACCCTATGATTCTCCACAGCAACGGGGGCCGGTCTCAATCCAACACGGTTGAGTACCAGTTGAAGAACGGTTTGCGTTTCGGATTTGTTGCCTCGACCGATGACCACTTCGGGTATCCAGGAGCTTATGGCGAGGGAGTTGCCGGTGTCTGGGCAGAGGATCTATCCCGTGCGGCGATTTTTGACGCTATTCGGAAGCGTAGAACTTACGCCGTTACCGGAGACCGTGTCCGACTTGAGTTTCTCATGAACGGTGAGCCCATGGGATCCGAAATCCCGGGAGCTGAGGGCCGCCGAGCTGAAGTAGCGGTAGTCGCTGAAGACGCAATACACATGGTGGAGCTCATCAAGAATGGAAGAGTCATTCGGCGGCACTTTCCCGAAGACACGGCAGGCGAACGCGGAACCCTACCGCGGGAATCGAAGTGCCGTATCCAGTACGGATGGGGGCCCTGGGCCGCCCTTGACTTGGCGCGGACCTGCTTGTGGGATATGACGATCCGAATCGAAAACGGTAGATTTACGAAGGTTTCTCCCTGTTTCCAAGCGGGTCCCTACGAGGAGACTCTCCGGGACAGAGTACATCAACGCTCCGATCGAGAGATTCGGCTTACTTCGTTTACCTCGCGGCAGGATGCTTATTTGCAGGACCCCACCAAATCCGTGGTCCTTTCGATGGAAGCAGAACCGAATGCCCGGCTCGCTGTCGAGGTCACTGAGCCACACAGGGTTGTGCGTAAGGTACCACTCGACGATCTTGTCCATGACAACGAAGTGACGTTCACGAACGTGTTCACGTCCGAGAGTTTCATCATCCACCGGCTTGTGTTGCCGGAAGAATACGAGGCCCATCTCGAGTGGGAAGACATCGTCCAAAGCCAGGGGTCTTCAGACTGGTACTACGTTCGCGTTCGTCAACACAACAATCAGCTGGCATGGTCGAGCCCGGTGTGGGTTGGGTAATACGGCGCCGGCGATGCGGGTCGTATCCTATCACCTGGATGTTACGCGCGAGGCACTCACCAGGCCCTTCTCGTTTAAGGGAGGTGCTTTCACCGAGAAGTGGTTGGCTCAGCTAACCCTCGAGGCCGATTCGGGAGCCTGTGCGACCGGCCTCGGTGGATTCTCCGTGCTCTGGTCGGATGCACGGGTATTCCTCGCCCACTCGGAAGTCGGCGGCAACATCCTGATGTGTGCACTGGTTGAAGAGGCCGCGCGGCTCTTGACCGAAACGCAGTTCACAACGGCGGTAGCGCGGCCGGATACGCTGTTTGCACAGCTTGTTCCGCACGTGCACCGCTACGCGCAGGCGTTAACGCAGAACCCCCGGGTGCGCAAGACGTTCACACTGAACGCGCTGGTCTCCGTGGATCTCGCTCTGTGGAAGCTTTATGCGCGCGAGATGGGAATAACTTCGTTCGACGAACTCCTGCCTCTTGAGTATCGGCACGCCTTGAGCCGACGGCACAGCCAAGTTGCCCACATCCCGCTTATCTCGTACGGCGTTCCGGTACACGAGTTGGGCAGCATGGCTGATGCGGGAGCGTTCATCTTCAAGATCAAGATCGGTCACCCCGGAACCGAGCAAGAGATGCTGCAAAAGGATATCGCCCGTGTCAGTGAGATACACCGCGAGCTTGCCGGCAGGGGAACTTCACGCACTGTGAGTGGGAGACTGTTGTATTACCTGGACGCCAACGGGCGCTACCGTGACCAGCGCAGCCTGATGCGGCTGCTCGAGCACGCTGATTCTATCGGCATGCTTGATCGCATCGTCCTGCTTGAAGAGCCGTTCGCAGACGCCGCGGAGTTCGACGTTTCGAGTCTTCCGGTAAGAGTGGCGGCGGACGAATCAATCGAAGACATAGCGGATTTGGGCGAGCGGATCGATGCAGGCTATGGGGCGATTGCTCTCAAGCCGGCGGGAAAATCGCTGAGCGCGACTCTTGAGCTGGCAGCGGCTGCCGATAAGCGGGGAGTACCCTGCTTCGTCGCGGACTCCGCCTGTGTGCCCGCCCTTGTCGAGTGGAACAAGAACGTCGCCGCACGCATCGGACCCCTTCCCGAACTGGGTCTGGGCGCGCTGGAGTCAAACGGTGCGCATCACTACCGCAGATGGCCGGAGCTCTTAGCGGAGCATCCTTGCCGTGGAGCGTCCTGGATTGAGCCACGAGACGGTGTATTCCATCTTGGGAGCGACTTCTACGGTCGTTGCGGCTGCATATTCAACTGAGGCGTGCTGCTGAGGCGTGCTGCCGCCGGCACCGCCTGTGGTACGGGAGTGTGACGGCAGCTCAGTCGCGGCGTCCGACCGCTTTGTGATAGAGTTACCATTACTACCTTCATTGCGTCAGGGGAATTACCATGCCGGCATTTTCGCTGCTCGTCAAGCCGTCTTCGGCCGATTGTAACGTGCACTGCACTTACTGCTTCTACCTTGAGAAGAAGGAGCTGTATCCCGTTTCTCACCCGCGCCGCATGAGTACGGAAGTCTTAGAGCGAATGGTGGCGGCGTACATGCGCACGGCCCAGCCGGCTTACTCGTTTAGTTGGCAGGGTGGCGAACCGACGCTGATGGGGCAGGGCTTCTTCCGGAAGGTAAACGAGTTTCAGGAGAAGTACGGACGACGCGGCGCGACGGTAGGGAACAGCCTGCAGACCAACGGCATTCTCATGAGCGATGAGCTCGCCCGGCATCTCGGCCGATACAACTTCCTTGTCGGTATCAGCCTTGACGGTCCGCAAGACGTGCACGATCAGTATCGACTGACCGACGGGGGCCGGGGTACGCACCGGCAGGTGCTTCGCGGAATCGAGGTCCTGGAACGCAACCGCGTGGAGTATAACGTGCTGACGCTGGTGTCTTCGGCTAACGTTCATCGCGCGCGCGAGGTGTACCGCTATCTGCGCGACGAGTTGAACGTGAAGTATCACCAGTACATACCGTGCGTTGAGTTCGACGCCGGCGGGAACGTGCTGCCGTACGCCATCACCGGCGAGCAATGGGGCAGCTTCCTTCTGGATATTTTCGACGAGTGGCACGGCGGAGACGAAGAGAGGGTCTCTATTCGTCTCTTTGACTCGATTCTCACGATGCTGGTAGACGGATATGCGAACACCTGCGTTATGGGACGCAACTGCAGGCGGTATTTCGTAGTTGAGCACAACGGCGATGTGTATCCATGCGACTTCTTCGTGGAATCGAAACGGCTTCTCGGAAACGTCATGCGCGACCCCTTTGAAGACATGTGGAACTCACGGGCCTTCCGCGATTTTGGGCGAGCAAAACGCCACTGGAACCAAGCGTGCGCCGGATGCCCGTACCTCACGCTGTGTGGCGGAGATTGTCAAAAAATGCGCTACACCACTTCTTCGGAAGACCCCGCCGCGCTGAGCTGGTTGTGCGAAGGCTGGAAGGCGTTCTACGGAAGCACGCTACCCGAGTTCGAAAGACTCACGCAGCTCGTAGAACGCCGGCGCCGTGCGGCAGGTCAGGGTCAAAGAAACGACGCATAAAGGCCGTAGCTATCAATCCGCACAAGCCCCGGGAAACCACGCAAAGGCGCTCAAGCGTTGACAGGTGTCCGCAGCATACGCGCAGGTCTTCTCGGCCGGGGGGCTGCAGTTTACGGACGCGGCCCGATGCGGCGGATCCGGCGCCGCAGGTCGTCGATGTGAGTGCCGACAAATAATGCCATATAGACGCTCATGACCAGCCCAAAAGTGATCGCGAGCACAGCGTCGACGTTAGCGCCGGTGATCGTGCGCAACGGTGTAAGCAGCTCGGTGGAGGGCAGCACTACCATCCCGAACAGGATCAGAAGGCCGCTGCCGATCCACCTGCCGTAATCCGCCCAGTCGGCGGGTTCCCCCCACTCGGCGGATTCCAGCGGCGTGAAACCCCGCACGTGCGCATGGTTTGTACGCCGCGCCGGAGTAGAACACCTCGCCGCGCGGACCGCGTTCATGATTGCATCCGTAAGCGCCGGATTCAGCTGTGCGGCCGCCTCTTCGGCTGTGGCGGTTCGCAATACCCTAAGTGCCCGTATCAGCCGCTGGTGCTCGGCGCGGCAGCGCGGACACTGTTCAAGGTGTGCCCGTGTGGCAGTGCCGGGCTCACAGTGGTTGTCGAGTTTGAGCAAGTTGTGCATCGCGCGTTTACAGGTCATAGTACTCCTCCGCCGGTGTGCCCGACAGGCGTTCCCGGAGCTGCTGTTTTGCCCGAAATACGTGCGATTTCACAGTGTTCACACGAATGCCGGTAATACGGCTCACCTCGTCGTACGTCAGGTCGAAAAAGAAAAACAAGTCCACGCACGCACCGACCGGGTGCGGCAGCCCGGCTACCGCGGTGCGTAGTTCCTGCCGGGCGAGCGACCGCAGCGCGAGCGCCTCGGTGCCGGGACCGGGGTCGGGGGGGTCGTAGTCTTCCGGAATGGCTTCGATATGACGTTTACCGATACGGTCGACCCCCTGGTTGTACGCAATCCGCATCAGCCACGAATAGAACCGCCCGCGGCGACGGAACTGCGCAAGTCCTAGATAAGCCTTGAGAAACACCTCTTGCACATAATCCTGAATGTCCTCTATTGCGCGATGGAATCGAAAACCGAAGCGAAACACTTGACGCTGATAGCGCTCGACGAGTGTGCGATACGCGTTGATCTCGCCCGAGAGTACGCGCTCTATGATTGCGAGGTCGTTCGAGGCAAGCCCGTCGGCTCTGTCCGTTTGTGCGCTCTCCGGTTCTATCACTTCTACTCACTCCGTCGCTCGACTGCGTCGAATCCGGTAGAACAGCAGCAGCCCAACGCCTACGGCGAGCGGAATCAAACCACCAAGGAGGGCGTGCGATATCTCTTCCGTCATTACATAGAATACTGTAAGCGCCGCACCGACCGTCGTTGCCAGCAGCCCGGTAAGCAGCGAGAATCCGTCGAGATCGAAATCCGAACGCGGGGCGATCCCCTGTTCGATCAAAGTGATCTTTTGGCGATGATTCCAGAGCAAATAGAAGAATGCGATCGTGGCGCCCGCGACGATTCCGACTATCGGAATCACGGTGATCAGGATTTGTGCCGCTGCGGTTGCAGTCTCGTTCATATGTGCTCCCGTTCACTGTATGTTCTCTCAATCCATTGTACCAGCGACGATTGGTTGTTCATAGGTCCGGGTAGTGCTGCGCTGCCCGGCATCCCTGGTCTGCGAAGGTGCTGCGCTCCGGAATAAGCGCCTGGTCATGGCTATGTAATGATGCCCCTGTATCACCAGAGTGAAGATGGTGACCAACCGGCCGGGGTGCCTCGTCACCGCCCGCAATAGAAATCTTAGATACTGCGGGCCGTAGCGGGAAAAGGACTGGCGCAGCACTGAGCGGATTGCTGCCCCCAAGTCTCCAGTTCGAATCCTGAGACCAGACCTGTTGCTTGACTTAGGCAGAAGCCCTATCAGCTTCAGGCAGCGGTCAAAATAGCGTGATGGTGAATATAGCGTTTGCAACACCCGCCGATACCCTTTGGCGATCACGTGTTCCGGCATGACTGGACGGAAGTTTAGGGTGGTAAACGAAAGATTGTTACCGCTTGAGATGGAGCGAAGCCGACCTTCACGCACGAGCCGGTCATGCAGCTTGGTGTTTGGGAGCGCAGTCAGCAAGCCCACCATCGCGGTCGGGATTGCGAGCTCTTGTATGAACTCAATCTGGCGGTCGAAGATGTCCGGCGGGTCACTGTCGAACCCGATAATGAACCCACCAGTGACCTCTATCCCGCTGCGCTGAATGGTGCGAACACTCTCGATGACATCGCGTTTTCTGTTCTGCTGTTTGCCGGCGGCGGCGAGCGAGTTGTCATCGGGAGTTTCAAGGCCCACAAACACCATACCGAACGCGGCTTCCACCATGAGGTCGAGGAGCTCGCGATCATAGGCCAAGTCGATGCTCGCCTCGGTGGAGAGCGTAAAAGGGTAGTTGTGTTCCCGCTGCCACGCAATCACCGAGCTAAGCAGTTCTTTCGTGCGCCGGTGATTCCCGATGAAGTTGTCGTCAACCACAAACATCGCGCCGGTGAAGCCGGTGCGGTATGCCGCTTCCATTTCGGCGACGAAGCGCTCGGGTTTCTTCGTGCGAACTGTGTGCCCGAACAGCTGTACGATGTCACAGAACTCGCAGTCGAAAGGGCAGCCGCGCGAAAACTGGATCGGGACCATGTGGTACTTGTTGAGCTCCAGCAGGTCGAAGCGCGGAATCGGTGTGCAGTTCATATCCGGCTTGGACTCGGCCGAGTACACGGGCTGAGGGGAGCCTGCTGCGTAGTCCTCGAGGAACCGTGTAAAGGTTACCTCGCCTTCGCCGAGGATGAGGTAATCAACGCCTTCGATTTCATCGCTGCAGGCGGTAGGGTACGGACCGCCCGCCGCCACCGGTACACCGATGCGGCGACAGCGCCCGATAACTCTCTTCATCGACTCGCCTTGGACGATCATCGCCGAGATCAGCACGAGGTCGGCGGAGGCGATTTCGTGATCGGTAAGCCGAGCAACGTTCATGTCCACAATCTTGCAGTCGTATTCCGGCGGCACCATCGCCGCGATGGTCGCGAGACCCAGCGGGGGCATCACTGCGCGCTTGCCGATAATGCCCAGTGCGTAGTGATAGCTCCAATAGGTATGGGGAATCTCGGGATAGATCATCAGAAACTTCTTCTGGAATTTCATTGGCACCACCCTTTTGCCTCGATAGTAATTGTCTAGTAAGACAGACGCGTCCGGGGGCGCAGAAGTTGCAAAGATTTCAAGGTTTTCGGGTATTACCGGTCGCGCGAGCTCGGGCGGCCTTCCTTTGCGGGTGCATACGCGTTTGCATTTGCGGGGGTCAACCGGGTGCGTGTATAATCACACGCGTGTGTGCCTCAAGAAGAGCGATACCGTTCCGGCTCAAGATTGCGTTTACTGTGTGGGTGGGCGTGTGGGCGCCGATATACTACGTCAGCTACGGTCCGCAGAACTATCTCTGGGTATGTGACGTTGCGAACTTCCTGATTCTGTACGCATTGTGGGCCGAGGACCGGCTGATCATGTCATCACAGTTGGTGGCGACGCTGGTTGTCGGAATGCTCTGGTCGTTTGACCTTGGAACCGCGCTCGTGACTGGTGTCCATCCGTTCGGCGCAACCCAGTACATGTTCGCCGGCGAGACCGCGCCGGCCGTTCGGTTGCTCTCGCTCTTTCACGTGTTCCTGCCGATTGTCAGCGCCTACGCTTGTGCCAAGATCGGCTACCTGAGTCGGGGCTTTTGGGTGCAGGTTGCGATTACCGCAGTGCTCGTCCCGCTGAGCCGACTCGTGTCCACCGCAGAGCAGAACATCAACTGGGTATACGGCCTATTCGGCGCTACCGATCACCCGTTGCCGGCGGCGCTGTATTTGACGGGGCTGTTCCTCGGCTACGCCCTGCTGCTGTACCTACCCGCCCACGGGATCGTACTTGCAGCGCGTAGGTTCGCCCGTGCTTCGCCGCCGGCGGGGCAAGCTCGGAATCGACTCTGATAAACAGCCGGCTTGACGGGGCTCAGTGATTGCAAGTATGTTCCTCACCCGGTATGAGCGGATAATTCTTGATGCGGAAACTCGAAAGTGTTCTTGCCGACCCCACGCGGAAACGCGCTCACAACCGCCGCTTGTTCACTACTGTAGCGCCGCGTTACGACCTGGTGACCCGAGTGCTCTCCTTCGGGCGTGACCGCGCCTGGAAACGCGCTCTAGTCTCGCGCCTTCCGGAGTTGGACGCTCTTTCTGCGCCGCCGGGGTTTGTGTTAGATCTCGCCTGCGGAACCGGCGACATAACCTTCGCACTGGCGCGCCGTTATCCCAAGGCGCAGGTAGTTGGGCTTGACCTGAATCCCGAAATGCTTGCGTTCGCACGCCGCCGGGCCGAGGGTGTGCCGGGGCGCCTCACATTCGAAGAGGGCGACATGCAGGAGCTGCCGTTCGACGACGGGTCGGTCAATATTGTAACGGGCGGGTATGCGCTGAGAAACGCACCTGATCTGGCCACCACCCTCACCGAGATTCGCCGCGTCCTCGCTCCAGGCGGTACGGTCGCATTCCTGGAGTTCTCGCGGTCGCACCGAGCCGCGCCGGCGGCAGCGCAGCTGGCGTTGTTGCGGTTCTGGGGGCGGCTGTGGGGGCGTGTGCTGCACCGCGATCCTGAGGTGTACGGGTATATCGCCGAGTCGCTCGCGGCTTTCCCCGATCTGAAGACGTTCGAGTCCAAGCTGCGCCGAGCAGGTTTTTCGGGCGTTTGCTCGCGGCGCTTTATGTTCGGGCTGCTCGCGATCACGTGGGGTCGGGCGAATAGAGAGGCAAAGCACAGCGGTCCTGCCGCGGCTGGTGGTTGCTCCGCCGGTTGACATGGTGGATACCGTGTTGACCTGTTTGCCGTTCCCGTGTGCTGACCTCTGCATTACTATTATGTGCTACAAAATAGGCGGGCGAACGATGAAGCGCAGTTTTCACATTGGTGTTGCCGGTGGCGCAGACTGTACTGCTGAGCTTTACGGTCTGGCAGAAAAGGTGGGCCTTGAGATCGGCAAAGCCGGAGCAACTCTCGTTTGCGGAGGCCGCACAGGTGTTATGGAGGCGGCTGCCAGAGGCGCTCGAGCCGGCGGCGGTCATACGATAGGAGTCCTCCCCGGCGTGAACCGGGGCGAGGCTAATCGATTCATAGAGCATGTCATCTGCACGGGTATGGGGCAGGCGCGAAACGTTGTCCTTGTGCTAAGCACGAACGTGCTGATAGCGATTGGGGGAGAGTACGGCACACTGTCGGAGATAGCGTTAGCGTTGAAGCATCGAATCCCGGTCGTGGGACTCTGCAGCTGGGCGGTGGAGCGCTTCAACGACGACCCGCTCTATGCCGTAGCACACAGCGCAGATACCGCGGTACGCAAAGCGCTCGCGTTTGCCGAACACTACGCCCCGCAGGAGCCCTCAGGTGAAGAACATGAACGCTAGCGGCACCACCGTCTTTAGCGCCATCAAACGCACGAGGTGCAGCATGGATACCCGGAAGGGCTCTTTGTCGTAGTGGATCGCGAGGGCTGTCATGACGGTGAACCCTCCGGGCGCGGCGGCGAGGAAGCTTACCGGGAGATCCCAGCCTGCGAGCCGATGTATTACCCAAGCGATTCCCAAGGACGTGAGAAAGATCACCCCAGTTGAAAACAGCACGGGCCAGATCAGATCACCCGAGGCCAGGGTTTGGCCGGTCTCAGGGCCAAAGTGCGCCGAGACCATGATTCCCACCCCCACGAGGAGCGGGTTGAACAAGCGCGGATGGAGCGTGCGCACCGGCAGGCCGGCCACCGAGGCGGCCGCTACGGCAAGCATTGACCCGACCATGATACCGGCAGGAACGCCAAGCGGGATGAGAACCGCGGCGCCGGCTACAGCGACTAGCAAGGTAAGTGCCAACTGTTGGGGCCGGTCGGTAAGGTAGCGCCCTACCTCCCTGCATGCATCCAGCGTCCCGGTGTACGCCGGCTGTGGTGTGCCGGTGGCGGAACCGGCGACCGGTTCCGAGACAAACCACGTCTCGAACAGCAGCGGGAAAAGCGCAACGGTAGCGACCATGCGGACGGTCTGCATTACAATCACCACCGCCACGTCTGCTTCGGTAGCCATCGACAGAACCATCATCTCCGGCAGCCCGCCCATGCTGGAAGACAGCACGGCGGTATAGGTATCCAGCCAGGTCAGCCTGGCGAGTAGCGTGCCGAACAGAAATACGACGGCGAGGGCCCACGCGCAGATGAGCACCGCCGGCACCAGCAGCGATCGCAAATCCCTGACGGTATCCCGGGTTATTTTGGTTCCGATATAGAGGCCGAGCACAATTTGCACAACCGGCGACAGATACTCGGGGGATGCGGGGATGGGAACCTCCAGGGCTCGCAGCGTGCCGATCACCACCAGGGTCCCGAGCAACGGCGGCACCGGAGCCCGCAGGCGGGCGAAAACCGCCCAGCCTACAAGCCCCAAGGCAGCCAGCACGAGGAGATCCAAGAAGCCCCGAATGAGGAACTGCAGCGATTCTAGTATCATTAGCACGCCTATTCTCCCAAATGGGGCTTGTCTCCGGACCACATAAGCGCTCCGCCTCACTACCCTTCCCGTATCTTTACCTGTTCATGCTCGGGTCGTAAAGCGGGCGCCCGAGCGGGCGAATGGGCTTATGCCACGTGGCAGCACTCACAGCCGCAATGTTCCCGGCCGCTGGTAATGCATCGCGTAGCGATTACCGAGGTAGAGCCAATCTTATCGTGTGCGCCGGCTGTTACGTGCCGCTACGCACTAGGTTGCCGCTTCAGTGCGATCGTGCGCCGGAGGCGGTGCCGGGGAGAGCGCGGAGAGCTCGGCGTACCACTCGGCATCCATCTCGAGGTCCGCGGCTGCGAGTGACGGGTGGAGCTGCTGGGGGTCGCGAGCGCCGATGATTGGTGCAGTCACCGCATCGTTGGCCTGTACCCACGCCACCGCCGTTGTAACGGGATGGACGCCGCGCGCGGCGCAGTGCTCGGAGAACCGCTCGGCCAACTCATAGTAGAACGCTTCCCCGAATCGTTCCCGATACCTATCGTTTTCAACGAGCCGTCCTAGAGCGGGTCTGGATGCGCGGGTGTACTTACCGGAGAGCAGTCCGCCGGCGACAGGACCATAAGTGAGCACCCCCAGGTTACGCGACCTTGCGAGAGGCAGTATTTCCACCTCAGCCTGCCGCTTGGCGAGGCTGTACATCGGCTGCACGCACGCAATCGGCCGCCAGTGCCTGCCTTCAGCGGTGCCGAGCGCGGTCGCGGTCTGCCACGCCGCCCAGTTACTGACTGCCGGGTATAAGATCTTCCCGGCGCGCAACAGATCCTCGAGCGCCCTGAGGCTCTCTTCGATCGGAGTGTTCTTGTCGAAGTTGTGCAGGTAGTAGACGTCGATGCGGTCGGTCTTGAGCCGCTGGAGACTGGACTCAACAGCACGCACAATGTGGCGGCGGGACAGACGCTGGTCGTTGCGATCGGGGCCCACCTTGGCATAGACTTTGGACGCTATAACGAGCTGGTCACGCTCGCTTGCAATGAGCGAGCCGAGGATCTGTTCGCTGAGGCCGGGAGATTCGGAACTTGGGTAAATGTCGGCGCAGTCGAAGAAGTTGATTCCCGCCTCACGGCATCGGTGATACATGGCCGCGGAGGTTTCGCGGTCCGCATCACCGCCGAAGGACATCGTTCCGAAACAGAGCCGGGAGACCTCGACTCCGGTGTCACCTAAGAATGTATACAGCATGCTACACAAGCTACACCAGCTGCCGCGCTGCGGTCAATTGATCCCCGGGGAGAACGTGTCGCCCTATGAACTCGGGCGGTTCAGAGGACTCCGGCGCTTTGAGTAATGCGGTGGCAAGCGCAGTTCCGGCGGTGCTCGACGCCGAGGAGTCCCTGTGCCTGCCGTATGTGGGTCTGGCACGCGCGCGCAGTGGACTCGTATTCGCCATGCGCAAGCAAAGCTCCAAGGGTGGATCGCAGCTGAAGGCCGCTTGGCTCGATGAGCTCACGGACGCCGAAGGCAACCCGGTAATCGTGTGGCCGGCCAAGCCCGGACCGCACACAGCCGTGGCCGCCGGCCGGAGCACGCTTTGCTCCGGCCGGCTGAGATTACATGCTCGCAGCCTGATCAAACGTGGCTGCCGTTTGCTGCAGCCGCCGCGGGGCGACCGAGCTACTGGGTGTTAGCCGCAGCTCTCATGTCAAGGCCGAGACCGAGAGAAATTCCCAAGGCTAGATCTGAAACGTCGAACTCGTACCCATCGGAGGTAGGTAAGTTGTAGTTCATGCTCAACTCGGGGATCAGCAATAGGTTATCGCCGACGCGGGAATAGTACCCCACCCCCAGGCTGACGCCTAGTGCATCGGGCACGTCAGACCTGCTCAGAGATTCGTAATCGTCATCATCGCCGGTGATGTAGTAGCCATTGATCAGCGTCTGATACGTATACCCATTGCTCAGAAAAAAACTGCCGAAAAGGGCCTTGAACTTGATCCCGCCGAATGCGAAGGTTGACTTTCCTCCGGTGGCATCTTCGTCGTCAAACTCCTCGTCAATATTCTGCTGGTTGATCATACCCAGGTTGGCCGAGACTACGAACTCCGGATTGAGCGAGAAGTCGTATCCAAGCGCGACCTGCGTGTAGGGGTTTCCGAGAATGTTGTACAGCATGCCGGCCTGAAACGTTAAGTAGTTTCCCATGTTTGCTTCGGAGGCTTCGACCTCCTCTGCCCAGGCCCCTTGGGCAAAGGCCACAAACAAGACTAGCACAAGAATCGTTGCTCTTTTCATGAATAAACCTCAGTACTGAATAGTGGGTTTCGACCTAATTGCTCCGGCACCGCCGGATTCCGGTTATTCCATTTATCGGAAGAGTCATGCCGGAGCGCAAGCCTGGTGCGCAGATTAATCAAGAGATTTTGCTTACGCCACTTACATCCCTACGTATATTCGCGATGACGATGGCAATGGAACCCCATGTGCATGAGCGCGACAGAGCGGGGCAGTTAGCGCGCGGCTGTCAGCCCTCGCCTGCCTATGGGAGCACACCGAGGAGGCGTGCGGTTGCCGGGGTGATATCGATCTCGGTTTCGGGAGCATTGCGGAGCGTGCGCACGAAGCGTTGCCCGGGGATATGGGGCACCTCAGCGTCTTTCGTAGCGACGGCTCGATACGCCTGCAGAAGCTCGTCTACCGCGCCATAGTACTGCGTTGAGCTTTGAAACGCGTCGTGTGAGACACCGAGCAGCAACAGCCCGTACCCGACCCGCGGCTTGGGCACTGGGAGCGCGCCGACGAGCGGACCGGCGAGGAGCTGTACAGCGAGGGCAACGGCGCTGCCCTTGTGTCCACCAAACGGGAGTAATGCACCCTGCTTTGCCGCCTCGGGGTCGACGGTGGGATTGCCCTCACCGTCTACGGCGCATCCCTCCTGCAGCGTTTCGCCGCGCTGCGCGCACCGCGCGACCTCACCGTTGGTAATCTTCGACGTGGCCAAGTCTACTATCACCGGGTTCGGATCGGCGGGAAAGCCGAACCCTATGGGGTTGGTGCCGAAGAACACGGTCGAAGCATTGTGCGGCGCCATGAGCGGCATGCAGTGGGCAAATGCCATGCCGGCGACCCCTTCGCGCGCAACGATGCGCAGGTAGTACGCCATGAGCCCGGTGTGACCGGAATTGCGAACAGCGACTGCCGCAATACGGTGCCGGTGCGCGCGCTCAACCAAGAGGCCTGCAGCACGCGCTCCGCTGAGAAACCCGAAGCCGTCGTGACCTTCGATTACGACGGTGCTGCCTTCGTCGTGGCTTACTTCGGGCCGGCGGGCCCCGAAGCCGTTGCGGACCTCTTCCAGTATCTTGGGCAACCTCACCGAGACCCCGTGCGTGGGACGGTGCCATAACTCGGCGCTCACAAGGTGGTCTGCGATGCCTTGAGCGTCCTGGAACTCAAGACCCTCAGCTGTCAGCAGTTCAACAGTTCGTTCAAATAGCGTATCTGCGCGGATTGACGGCATGAGTACTACCCTATTCCTCGTCCTCGGAAAGCTCTTCACGGTATCCGGTGTAGAACAAAAGCGACAACAGAAACGACGCTGCGGCAAGGTAGGAGGTGGAGTAGATACCGAAGGGCGTTACGTCTTCGGGCATCTCGGCGAGTCCCTGAAGCAGACCCACCTCGCCGCTTTGGACCAGGAGCAATGGTGTAACGGCGATGGAAAAAAAGAAAGCCAGCTTGAGAAAGAATCCTTGGAGCCCGAAGAAGAACCCCTCGATCTGAACGCCTTCACGGCGGCTCTCTGCTGCGCTGATCTCGCTCAGCATTGCCGGAGGAAATATGAAGCCGGTCCCGGCAATTGGTATGCCGAATACTAAGAAGATCGCAAACCCGCTCCACGGAGGCAGAATACGCCCGAGCGTCGTGAGCGCTAGTGACAAGACGATCAGTATTGCCAGGAATCCGAGCAAGGGTTTCTTGTAACCCACGCGCTTCGCCAGCCGATTAACCGGGTAGAACGAGAGTGCGGCACATCCGAACAGTAACCCGGATGCTAAGGTGATGCTGGCGGTCCCATAGCCCATGATGTCCTGCACGTAGTAATTCATGGAGGCGCGAAGGGTGTTGAATCCTAAGAAGAAGAACAAGAATCCAAGAAGGTAGAAGATGAGTGAGCGGTTTCTGCGGACGCGATCGAGCGTTCCAAAGAAGCTCTCGCTGGACTCCTTGCCGCCGGAATACTTGCGTTCGTCGACCGAAAACACCGTTACCAGAATGCCGGCGGCCGCCAAGCCGGCCATCAGGGTCATGGTTGTACGCAGCCCCAGCTCATCGTCGCCGCGGCCTAATACCGCTATGAGCACGCCGGGGAGGATCATCGCAAGCGCCGTGTACGCGAGCCGAAACACCGATTGCCAGGTGGAGAGATTCAGCCTGTCACGCCGCGTCCGCGAGATCTCCGGGATCAGCGCATTGTAAGGGGCCCCCACAATGGTGTAGAAGAGGAAGAACAGCGAGCCGACCACCATGAGATACAGAAACGTCGGTATAGCGGAGTTCGCCGCGACCGGCGGGAAGAAGAACGCAACGGTTGCGAGCGCAAGCGGCACTGCGCCCACAGCGAGAAACGGGATTCGACGGCCCCAGCGGCTGCGGGTGCGATCAGACAAATAGCCGAACAGCGGGTCGGCCACCATGTCCACGAGCCGCGAAACCATAAGCGCCACGGCAATCAGGACCGGGGGCAGCAAAGGACGCAAGGTCGAAGCTGCAGGCGGCAGGTAGTAATACAGCACCCATTGCGCAAAGATCTGATCTACTATCGCGTAGCTGACCCCTACGCCATACAGTATTTGAATGTGACGGGGAACCCCGGACGCGCCTTGGTCATTGCGCATTATGTACCAGTCCTGGCAGCGGCCGTATCGAGAATCGAAGCTGAGTGCTGAGGAGGATCAATGCTGCTGTCTTTTCGCGTTGCATCGCTTCTTGTGCTACGCGCGGGTAAACGCCAGAACGCAGTTCTGCCCGCCGAAGCCGAACGAGTTGGAGATAGCTGCGCTCACGCTTTGCTCCCGCGCCTCGTTGGGTATCACGTCGAGATCGCAGTCAGGGTCGAGTGTCCTGTAGTTAATGGTGGGCGGGAGCACGCCGGTGTGAATTGCCAGTACCGTCGCCGCCGCCTCAACCGCCCCGGCGGCACCGAGCGTATGACCAATCATGGATTTGTTTGAACTGATCGGCGCCTGATAGGCGTGCCGGCCGAGCGCAGATTTCACGGCGATCGTCTCGATCTTGTCGTTCGCCTTAGTCGAAGTCCCATGCGCGTTGATATAGCCAACGGCGTCGGCGTTCAGACCGGCTTCCGATAAGGCGTTCTCAATTGCCGCAGCGGCCCAAGTTCCGTCCGGTTCCGGAATCGCGATGCTGTACGCATCGGTAGTCATACCGGAACCGGCGAAAACCGCGAGCGGCTCAGCACCGCGTGCGCGGGCGTGACGCTCGGTCTCAAGCACCAAAACCGCGGCGCCTTCGCCGATAACGAACCCATCCCTGTCCGCATCGAAGGGGCGTGAAGCCTCGGCGGGATTATCGTTTCGCGAGGTCAGTACGCCCATACACGCGTATGCATCAACTACAAGGGGGGTAATGGTGGATTCAGCCCCGCCGGCGAGCATCACGTCGGCCCCGCCGCCGTGCAGCAGCGCCGCAGAGATGGCGATTGCGTGTGCTCCGGAGGAACACGCAGTTACCATTCCGAGGTTGGGCCCGTGGATTCCGAGATCAATGCCGACGTTGGCGGAAGACATGTTCGGAATGATCTTCGGCACTGCCAGCGGGTTGCCGAACCCCGGCCCCTTTTCGATCAGCGTCCGGTATTGAGCTTCGAGGTGCTCGTAATCTCCGGCGGCGCTTCCGATCACACACCCGATTCGGGCGCGGTTCTCGTTCTCGAGCTCAAGGCCGGCGTCATCAACCGCCTGCAGTGCGGCACACGAGGCGAGCTGAGAGAATCGCGCCATCCGCCGGATGCGTTTGTTTGAGAGATACTGTTCAGGGGCGAACTGCTTTATCTCTGAGGCTACACGGCATTTGTGCTCGGATGCGTCGAAGGCCGTTATCTCAGCGGCGCCGGATACACCGTTAGTGAGCCCGCTCCAGAAGTCCTGCCGATTGTTCCCGACGGCCGAGTACACACCGATTCCGGTCACAAAGATCTTTTGGTTGTTCATAGTCGGCGTTTATCATGCGCGGGATTAGTGTGGGTGTCAAATAGTTCTTGCCGCAAGTTCTTGAAAAGCCCTTTCCTCGGCGGCTACAGGAGCCGGCCCAGCGCGTCGTAATGCCCGCCGTGTGGTGATGTCTGCGATTCCATCGAGTCAACGAGGATCACGCTGAATGCCGTTAGCGATGGTGCCACGATCATTGACGGACAGACGTCTGACATGTTACACTAAGGCCTACTGCTTGGTACGGTTGATTCCGAACTGGAGAAAACAATGGACAAAGAACAAGAGATCCACGAGAAGAAACAACGTGTTCGCAAACTGCTTGAGGCGGAAAGCCTCGATGCGGTCTATCTGAAGACTCAGAGCAATTTTTCGTGGCTCACTGGAGGCGGGCTAAACGTAGTCGGCATTACCATGGAGCTTGGGGTGGCTGGCCTGCTTCTAACGCGTGAGCGCGAGTACGTCGTCTGCAAT
Source organism: Spirochaetaceae bacterium (assembly GCA_003556605.1). Classification (GTDB taxonomy): domain Bacteria; phylum Spirochaetota; class Spirochaetia; order DSM-27196; family SLAA01; genus B1Sed10-166. Next base: position 9,292 of record PWQX01000107.1, on the reverse strand, counting down.
AACATCGAAGCCCCGAGGATGGTACGCGAAGAGAAGCTGGAGGATCAGGGATACGAGGTGCGATCTTTTCCATGGCACAGTGACCGCGAACAGCAGATCGTGCAGGAGGCCGCCGCCGGGGGCAAAATCGGTGCGGACTTCAGCTTCCCGGGTACCGAGAATGTTTCGTCTGCAATAGCGCGGCTGCGTTACTCGTTGCTCCCGTCGGAGGTAGAGCGCTATCAAGAAGTTGGGCGGCTGACCTCGCTCGCAATAGAACAGACCGCGCAGACGGTCCAACCTGGCGACAAAGAGTGTGAGGTTGTGGGGCGCCTCGCTGAGCGATTGTGGGCTCATCGCCTCGATTACATTACTACGTTTTGTGCAGCCGACGAGCGTATATCCGAGTTTCGCCACCCAATCGCTACAGAAAAGCCGATCAGCAAGCGCGCCATGCTGTGCGTGAATGCGCGCAAGTGGGGTTTAATCATTTCACTGACGCGATTCGTACAGTTTGAGCCTGTCTCCGATGAGCTGAGAGGCATCTATGACGCCAATGTGCGGATTGACTGTACCCTTATGGCAAACACAATACCGGGGCGGCCGGTTGCGCAGGCCTTTGAGAAGGGTATTGAGGAGTATCGCAGACTTGGGTTCCCGAAGGAGTACGAGCTTCATCACCAAGGCGGTGCTATCGGGTACGTAGGCCGGGACTATAAAGTCAACTTTGAGACCGATGAGACGGTGCAAATGAATCAAGCTTTTGCCTGGAACCCCTCGATTACCGGCAGTAAGAGCGAGGATACAATGCTCGCTACCTCTGATGGTCCGATAGTGCTTTCCAGGCCCGAGGTGTTTCCTGTGCTTGAGATGGAAGTCGGCGGATTTGGTTTTGTGCGGCCCGACATACTTGTCGTGTCGTAGAATTATAGTCTCAGTATTAAGGAGGAATGAGACATGAGCAGGTTTCAAAAGGGATTGACAGGCTGCTTGATAGGCGCTGCATTGGCGGTGCTGCTGTCGGCAGGTGCGTTTGCGGGTGGGGAGGCAGAGCCGGAGATCGAACCGGATTATCCGACCCGCTCGATCGAGATTATGGTGCCGTGGGGAGCAGGAGGCGCCACTGACATCGTGTTTAGAACGTTCGCAAGCGTGATACCAGAGTACCTGGGTACGTCGATACTCATCGACAATCAGCCGGGCGGAGCCGCGGTTCCCGGTTATACTGAGGCGCTGGGGCGCGAGGGTGACGGGTACTACTTCGTGGCTTGGGCTACCCCGTCGCTCACGGTGCAGCATATGCGCGAGACACCCTTCAGTGTCGACGACTTCGTGCCGGTTATCAATTTGCAGACCGCACCGATCTGGATTCTTGTTCCCGCAGATTCGCCCTATGAAACGCTGGTGGATTTGGTCGAAGCCGCAGAGGCGGATCCGGGACGGATTGACCTCGGGAACGCCGGGGCAGGCGGGGGCACGCACCTGATTGCGCTGGCATTCGAGGAAGAAGCCGGCGTTGAGTTCAATCACGTGCCTCACGACGGAGGCGGCCCGGCAGTGATAGCAGCGGTAGGCGAGCATGTAGACGCCATTAGCGTTGGGCCCCCGGAGGGAGTCGCGCAAATGGAAGGTGACGAGCTGCGCGCTTTAGCGGTGTTTGCCGAAGAGCGGATAGACGATTTCCCGGATATTCCAACGGCGGTAGAGCAGGGCATTGATTTTACGCTCGGCCAATGGAGAGGCATAGCTGCCCCTGCCGGCACTCCGCAGGAATACATAGACCACGTTCACGACGCCTTCAAAGCGACCATGGAAGATGAAACGTTCCAGACACTCGCGGATAATGCAGGCATTATTACCGATTACATTGGCGGCGAGGAGTTCATCGAACATGTGGAAGCGGACTACGAGTTCTGGGGCAACCTAATTCGAGAACGCGGACTTGGTGAGCGCTACTAGGCCTCCAAGACTCTTATTCATTCAAATGACAAGCAATTTGTTGTCCCGAGCGCCGCAGGCGCTCGGGACACTGATTCGGCAGTCGCTGAACAGAGGTGATGCGTAGCGTATGGGTGGTGCAGAAAGTGGGAAGGCTAATGTTGTTTTCGGGGCTTTGTTCCTTGCTCTTGCGATCTTCACGCTCGTGATGACGTATCAGCTTGTAGGCCCTGATAGAGAGCATTTCTCGATCAGTACATTTCCGGCGTTTGTGGCCCTGGGTATGCTGGTGCTGTCCACGCTCCTGCTTGCGAAGGGAATCCGGACGGTTAAAGCAGCAGCACGTCACGGAGATCAAGTAACAGAGCGAAGTCGTGTCAGTTTGCGTGAAGCCGTTCTGCGCCCGTTCGTTGTCCGCTTCGCCCTTTTTGCGCTCTTGGGCCTCATATATACCCAGGTCATTAGGCGCGTGGGCTTTGTGGTCGCAACGCCGGCACTGGTGCTGGGCGCCATGTTGCTGTACGGTGACAGGAAGTGGTACCGGCTTATACTGATTCCGCTGTTTATGACCGCCGTACTGTATCATCTCTTTCGAACTCTTTTTCAAGTGCCTTTGCCGAGATTCGGTTTATGGTAATCAATCGGTGAAGTAGGAACTAGGAGATTGCATGGCTGCCTTTCTGCAGGCATTAGTGTTTGTTGTAACCCCGTATAACTTCTTGCTGCTGTTCATTGGGGTGGCTGGTGGAGTTCTCGTCGGTTCCCTGCCCGGTTTGACCGGATCGGTGGGGGTCATTCTTCTGCTTCCGTTCCTGTTCTACGTCGAGCAGGCGAATGCGCTCATTATGGTGAGCGGTATGTTCTGCGGCGCGATCTACGGCGGCGCCATTTCGGCCATTCTGGTAGCCACCCCCGGCACACCCTCAGCTGCGGCCACCATGCTCGACGGCTACCCACTCGCTCAAAAAGGGGAGGCGGGCAAAGCACTCGGGGTCGCCACCATCGCGTCTACTTGCGGTGGGATTATATCAGTATCTGCCCTTATACTGGTGGCACCGCAGCTCGCTCGGTTCGCGTTGCGATTTGGCCCGCCTGAGTATTTTGCTCTCATGGTTTTCGCTTTGACGATTATCGCGAGCGTCTCGGCTGCTTCACTGGTGAAGGGGTTGTTGGCCGGTTTTTTCGGGTTGTTGGTGGGTACCGTGGGGCTCGATCCTTTGATGGGGTACTCGCGCTTCACCTTCGGTATTCCTCGGCTCTTAACAGGCTTCCCGATGCTCCCGGTGTTGATCGGGGTGTTTGCAATTTCACAGTTGCTCGTGCAGCTTGAGAAGGTCGGCTCGAAAGCAATTGTTCCGCCACAGAAGCTGACGAACGTGTTGCCGAGCCGTTCCGAACTGAAGAGTCTCATTCGCGTTATCGTTCCAACCTCCGTTCTCGGCACCATGCTAGGGATCATCCCCGGCACGGGTGGAGCGATCGCCTCGTTCTGGGCCTACAGTGAAGCCAAGCGTTTTTCAAAGGAACCGGAAACGTTCGGCACGGGCAACATTCTTGGCATCGCAGCGCCGGAGGCAGCCAACAACGGAACAACCGGGGGGGCGTTGGTGCCCTTGCTGACACTCGGGATTCCGGGGGACGTGGTGACCGCGGTAATACTTGGTGCGTTGATGGTGGTAGGCATACGGCCGGGGCCGATGCTGTTTCGGGACCAACCGGAGATGATCAACGCGCTGTTTGTCTCGCTCATATTTGCTCAGTTCTTGATTCTCGCAATTGGTCTTCTTAGTGTTCGGGTGTTGCCGAAAGTGCTGAAGACGCCGCCCTATATTTTGTTTCCCATAATACTTGCGTTGTGTTTCATCGGGGCGTTCTCACTGAATAACAGCCCGTATGACATGTTGATCGCGCTGGTGTTCGGTGTCATCGGATACTTCTTGAATAAGCACGGGTTCCCGCCGGCGGCGCTGATACTAGGCGTCATATTGGGGCCCCTCGCTGAGGGGCACCTCAATCGTACCTTAATAACTACACACGGTGACTGGACTGTGCTGTTTCGTCCTCCCATTACCACTGTCTTTTACATTCTCGCGGCGCTGTCGATTATATACGCGCTAAAAGGCGCGGCTGCAGTCAAGAAACGAGCAGGTCTTGTCAACAACAACAGCGGGGGTTGAGGCAGCCGGCGGTTGAAAAACTTCAGCTATAAGGGGGAGCGCATGAGCTATGGTATCGGAATTGTCGGCACCGGAATGATAGCGCGGCATCACGCCCGTGCTATTGAGAAAGCAAAGGGAGTGCGGGTAGCGGCGGTCGCGAGCCGCTCAGAGGAACGCGCACAACAGCTTGCCGGTGAGCTCGGGTGCAAAGGGCATGGCGACTTGGTGTCGCTGCTCGACGATCCTGAGGTGCAGATCGTTTCGATTTGTACCCCCTCCGGGGCGCATCTGGAACCGGCGTTGGCGGCGGCGGAAGCCGGAAAACACATCATCATTGAAAAACCGATTGAGATTACACTAGACCGCTGCGATCAAATCATAGACGCCGCCGGCAAACACGGGGTGCAGCTCGGCGGGATCTTCCAGTCGCGTTTCTTTGGGGCCGCGCGCGCCGTTAAGAGCGCAGTTGACGCCGGGCGTTTCGGTGAAATGGTGCTCGCGGACGCGTACGTCAAATTGTTTCGACCGCAGGCATACTATGATGAAGGCGGCTGGAAAGGTACTGCGCGATACGATGGCGGCGGCGCTCTTATGAATCAATCGATCCATGCGGTCGATTTGTTACTGTGGTTCGCCGGACCGGTGCGTTCGGTGCAGGCATACACAGACGTTCGCGGTCATGAGCGAATTGAAGTGGAAGACACTGCCGTGGCCGCCCTGAGATTCGAGAGCGGAGCGATGGGTGTAATTGAAGGCTCAACCGCTGTCTTCCCAGGGTTCCTGAAGAGGATTGAGATATCGGGGACCGGGGGTTCCGCGATTCTTGAAGAGGAAGACCTCAAGACATGGGTTTTTCACGATGAGCGCGCGGACGACGATGATATCCGCAGTCGCTTCGCTGCCGAAACCGCTACCGGAGGCGGGGCGGCAGATCCCGGCGCAATCGGTACCGAGGGTCATCGGAAACAGTTTGAGGATTTTGCGAACGCCCTTGCCTCGGGCCAAGAGGTTGAGCTCGATGGCGTAGAAGCAAGAAAGGCTGTCGCGCTGATTCTGGCAATCTACGAAAGCGCGAACAGTGGCCGCGAGGTCAAAGTTTCTTGTTAACCGACGCGCGAGTGTGAGGTGCGGGACGCATTTTTGCGCGACTTCGCGTGCGGCTTTGTTCGAGGTGAGTTCGCATCGCTTGCTCGGCCCCAACCGGATCGCCTCGACGAATCGCGTTGAACACATGTCGATGCTCCTCGAGTGCCTGTGAGTGATCATGGCTTGATCGTCCGGTGATGGCGTAGGTGCGAATGATAGAGTCCATAATGATCGGTATTATCCGCATTATTACGGCGTTCTTGCTTGCACGAGCTATGCTGCGGTGGAACTCCAGCTCAATGCTCATGCTCACCTTGCCTTCGTGAACAATCTGTTCCATGTCTGCCAAATGTGTTTCAATCGCTTCGATATCTTCTGCGCCGGCGTTCTCAGCCGCCAGCCGCGCCACTCCAGGTTCGATCATAAGCCGCGCTTCGACAAGCGAAGGTTGAAGCTCTTCCAGCGCGAGAGCGTTCAACCCCAACGGATCGGTTTCGACTCCGGGGTTCTCCGTGACGAATGTGCCGCGCCCGCGTACCACTTTCAAAACGTTGCGCGACACTAGAAAGCGGATCGCTTCCCGAATTGTTGGTCGGCTGAGTCCGAAAAGCTGGGTTAATTCCAGTTCGCTTGGGAGCCGATCGCCGGGTTTGAGCTGACCGTCTTGGATCAGCATCGTGATATGATCGGCGACCTCGTGGCTCAGCCGCTCGCTGTTTCCTATCTTCCGGTACATGTCCAAATTATAAGCGAACGGTGTCGACGCGACAAGACTGACGTCGGACCTCGCGGGGCGTTCTTCATTTTGCGGGCTTTTCTGGCTCACTACCGCGTTCGCCGTTACCCTGCCTGGCAGGCGGCTGGCTCAAGAATGCGCATCCGTTCGGGCGCTCGGCAAACACTCAACAGCATCAGTACCCATCGTCGACCTCTTGGGACAGCATCTCGTGCAATAACAGAAGGATATCCCTGCGTGTGTATCCCACCCGATCCGATATCTCGCGCAACGTAGTTTCAGGAGGCAGCTCTTGCGGGATGCGCGAGGCGTCGTAGATCTTATCAATGGGAATACCGGTCTTGTCCGAGATCTCCGCCAAACTGGTGGAGGCCTTGATATCGTGTAGGCTGTCGGCGATGCCTTCGATTGCGTAAGCTTGGCCGCTGCTTGGGTGCAAAAGCCTTCCCCGCTCCCAGTAACCCCCGGCTACCGAATACGCAACGGTAGCGGAGAAAACGATCAATACCAATAGCGCGGCAACGTGTGGTCGGAGGTGAGCAAAATTGAAAGACATGCTCTTTTGGTCAGGGCACGCCTCGATACAACGGTAGCAGTGAATGCATTCACTATCGGTGACTACTCTTGTTTGAGATATTTTGATTTTCGCCGGGCAGGCTCTGTCGCATACACCGCACTGTATACAGCTGTCTTGTCTCTCGGGCCTAATCAAGCTGAATCGGTTGAAGATAGCGATTGCGGCGCCGAGTGGACACAAATACTTACAGAAGAAGCGTTCTACGAAAACCGATAGTGCCAGGAGGATTACGAGAATAACGCCGCCCATGAGGATATCGTCGATGATTTCAAGCGGGTCGAAAACGGTCATGAATGCCGACCACGGGCACCATGCCCTATAAACCAACTTTCCAGCCGTCCAGGTGTAATAAAGGAGCAGGATCAAGACAACATACTTCAGATATTTCAGCTTATGATGGAACCGCTCCGGGATCACGGGCCTTTCTTTGAGTCCGGCCGTTCGCCCTGCGCGGTAGAGCCATTCATGTACGGTTCCGAACGGGCAGAGCCGGCCGCAGAAAGCACGCCCTGCCAGTACTGCGGTCAGAATTACCGCGAGTAATAGGAATACCGCTGAGGAGTGCACTCTGTGGATGAACTCACCGGTTTCGAGTAACGAATACAACGTCGCCAACCCGCCGAACGGGCACAGGGAATGCGGGGAAGGGTAGACGTTATCAATGGTATGCAGCAAGCCAAACACCAACACAACAAACAGCACAGCGAACTGCCAGACCGGTCTCTTCATTATCAGCTTTAGCACGCCAAACCTCCGTGGGGCTGCCCGAAGCGCCGCCACCGGTGGCTATTGAACAGCATGGATGTGAAGAATGCGTGAAGCCTTGATGAATAGTTCTTGTGACCAATAGGAATCGTATTGCATACGGTTCGGGACCGGGGGCAGGGGCAAAAATACCCTGCATGCGCGGCCAAGGCGATGCGGAACACGCAACGCTCTCGGAACCATGATTGTGTCGGTAACGCGCTGCGAACGCCCGCTCCGGCATAGTTTCTCTCGATGCGTCCTTGCCTCGGGAGGCGCGATTTCATTACACTCGCATTTGGTGACGGCAGCGCTCGTTGTCTTGGGTGCACGCCGGGGCGGGGAAGAGGCGGCGCCTTAGGCCGCCGGCGGCTTGCACGTATCCATTTGCGACGGTGATTTTGATTTTCGCGCCAGACACCGGCAGAACCACATCGTATGATGAACAAAACAAGCGGGATCAGTCTTGCACCATAAGAACGCAAATGGCTCATACGGCTCTGTCGTTGTCGCGGCAAGCTTCCTCGTTCAGGCGGCGCTTGTCGGCGCAATCTTCTCATACAGTGTCTTTTTCGATGCATTGTACACCGAGTTCGGGTGGTCTCGGGCGGTTATCTCCGGTGCGGCATCGCTCACCTCACTTGTAATGGGTACGGCAGCCATGGTCCTCGGGCGGCTCAGCGACCGTCTCGGCCCGCGCCCGATACTCTCCTGTGCGGCGGTTTTGGTTTCCTGCGGTTACTTCTTGATGTCCAGAATCAGCGCCCCCTGGCAGCTGTATGTCTCGTATGCGCTGTTGGTTGGGGTGGGCTTCGCGTCGCATGACGTGGTGACCCTCTCCACCGTAGCACGCTGGTTTAACCGCCGGCGCGGGCAGGTGTCGGGAATCGTGAAAACCGGTGCCGCGACCGGTCAAGTTCTCGTGCCTCCGGCAGTGGCGTTCTTGATCGCAGCCTTCGGCTGGCGCAGCGCCTTCGTCTGGATGGCAGCGGTGAGCGGACCGCTGGTGGCAATCGCAGCGCAGTTCCTGCGCGCACCGCCGGTGCCGGAAGATCAACGTGATCCAAAAGCGGCTGCAGCGCGCGCAAGGCAAAGTACTGAAACCGGCCGCAGTGCAATGCGCACGCCCGCCTTTCGCTGGATTTGCACCGCCCAGCTCACCGTTGTCTTCTGTATGCTCACCGTGATCGTTCACATTGTTCCTTATGCCACCGACATGGGAGTGAGCAGAGGCGTTGCCGCGGGTGTCCTGTCCACGATTGGAGCTGTCAGCGCGATCGGCAGGCTGACAGCCGGCAGTGTCATTGATCGAATCGGCGCCCGCATAACCCTGCTATCCTGCTATTCGCTCATGCTTGCGGCCTTCGTGATGCTGCAGTTCACCTACACGCCCGTGCTGCTCTACGCGTTCGCCGTGGTCTACGGTGTAGCCCACGGGGGCACCTTTACCTCCGTTGCCCCGCTGATAGCCGAGTTCTTCGGTACCCGCGCGCACGGACAACTCTTCGGCACGGTGGTATTTGTCGGCACGATCGCGGGCGCGCTCGGCCCGGTCGTAGCTGGAGGCATGTTCGACCTCATCGGCACCTACCGGCCGGTATTCCTGTTTCTAATACTGCTGCTCGCTCTTGCCGTTTTCGCGATGACACGGCTCGCCGTTCACGAGCCTCAGCGCTCGCGCAGCGCATGACCATTGAGCGACTTTGGATGTCCGGAATGTGGACAGAGACCCCGGTTCACTACCACCGTCGTCGGCGGTGGCGGCATCTGGATACCTGCTGTTTTGTCACGATGATCGAAGCCGATTTGCTGCGGGTACACTGCGGCGAACACGGGGTTCGCCGGATATTGGTTCCCTGGGCGCAGAGCGGTACCGGCTTCACCGATGTGCGCGAGGCGCAGCCGGCCGACCGTTTGCCGTACCAGCCTCAGTTTCAATAAGCGACTACGCGGTAGTAACTTAGAATTGCCCGGGGCGAGACTCGAACTCGCACAGGCTTACGCCCACTAGACCCTGAACCTAGCGTGTCTACCAATTTCACCACCCGGGCGGCAGTATCGGTAGGCTACCGT
>PWQX01000108.1 GCA_003556605.1 Spirochaetaceae bacterium | reverse complement strand
CGAGCCGCTGCGCTTCGACCGACTCGGCCGCTTGCGCCAGCGCATCGGTGCGCTCGTCTTCGGGCGGCAACAGCGCGCGGGCCCGTTCGAGCACCGCGAGCCGCTCCTCAAGCGTCACAACCTCGCCATTCTGAACTGAGTCGAGCGCAAGGTGCAGCACGCCGGCTTCGCGCATTCGTTCAACGGCAGCTGTGCGATCGGTCTCCGCCGTCACGACCGCGAGCTTCTTCATTGGAACAATCATCAATTACACCTTTTCCAGCTTGTTCTTCGAGATCTTTCCTCGCACCACTGCCGCGGTCTGCTGATCCCCCAGATAAATCTGAATCATACGAATGTTCTCTTTAGCCTCGGGAATTTTCACCTTCTCAAACAAGTTAACCCGCTGCGTGGTAATACGCAGCTCGTGCTCTAAGAGCCGCTGCTGCTCGCGCAGAATCTGAATCTCAGCGTCGAACGCCAGCAACTCCTTCAAACGCTTGATTGCGGTATCTACCCACAGCGGATACACGAACACATCGTAGGGGATCTCCTTGAACACGATGCGGTTGAACACCGGGATGTCGATGCCGGCAATGTTTCCCGTATCGGTCTCCAGCGTTTCGACCTCGATCAGTTCGTGGATATGCAGGTCTTCCCCGAACACCTCAACCCATTCCATGATTTCGTTGTAAAGCTTCTCGCGCTCGGCCGACTTGCGCTGCTCTTCGGCCTCTACCTGCCGGATGACCATCTGCAGCTGTTGCTTCTTCAACTGCAAGGTCGGCAGATAGCGCTGAAAGCGCTTGAGCATGTCTTTTTGGCGTTTGAGCTCGTTCTTGGTGAGCTTAACTTTAGCCATACCTTACGCCGTCTCCTCTTTGTGCGGCCAGTACTGCTTCAAGAGCTCGGTACGGAGCCCGGTTTCCGCAGCGTCGAAGCACTCGGCGAGGATGCTCCACCCGCGGTCGAGCGCCTCCTCGAGCGCGATATTGACCGAGAGGTCCATCATTTGGTCTTCAAACATTTCGCCGTATTTCAGCAGCTTGTTGTCCCAGTCGGCCATGCGAAAACCCATTGATTTCTTTTCCAGAGATTCCTTATACGCCGCATACAGCTTGATCATGCCGTCCATCACGGCGCGGTGATCGGGACGCGTTTTGTCGTTCACAAGCTGCTTGAGCCGCGACAGCGAGCCGAACGGCTCAATACGTCCGCCCCGCAGGTAATACTGCCCCTCGGTTATATAGCCGGTATTGTCCGGCACAGGGTGGGTAACGTCGTCACCCGGCATCGTGGTGGCTGCAAGCGTCGTGATCGAACCGGCGCCCTCGAAGTCGACCGCCTTCTCGTAGCGCGCGGCGAGCTGACTGTAGAGGTCGCCGGGGTACCCCCGGTTAGAGGGCACTTGCTCCATCGTAATCGCGATCTCTTTCAAGCTGTCGGCGAAGTTCGTCATGTCGGTCAACAGCACGAGGACCTTCTTGCCTTTGAGCGCAAAGCGCTCGGCCACCGCCAGCGATACGTCCGGCACCAACAAGCTCTCCACAACGGGGTCTGAAGCGGTGTGCACGAAGAATATCGTGCGGCTCATCGCACCGCCCTCCTCCAGCGTATCGCGGAAGAACAGATAGTCATCGTACTTCAGCCCGATTCCGCCGAGGATGATCATGTCGACCTCGGCCTGCATAGCAATCCGCGCGAGCAACGGGTTATACGGCTCACCCGAGACCGAGAATATCGGCAGCTTTTGGCTTTCCACGAGCGTGTTGAACAGATCGATCATCGGGATGTTAGTCCGAATCATGTTGCGAGGAATGATCCGCATCGACGGGTTTACCGAGGGGGTCCCGATCTCGATCATGTTCTCCTCAAGCGGTGGACCGTTATCACGCGGGCGCCCGCTGCCGTCGAAGATGCGGCCTAGCAGATTATCGGAGAACGAAATCTGCATCGGATGCCCGACGAACCGCACCTCGTCACCGGTTGAGATACCGCGGCCGCCGGTGAAGACCTGCAACGCAACCTGATCCTCCGAAAGCCGAATGACCTCGGCGAGCGAATCGCCGTGACGTGAGCTCACGACCGCAAGCTCGCTATAACGCACTCCTGAAGCGGTAACGGTGATAACGTTACCGGATATCGCTTCAATTTTGCTGTACACCTTACGCATGGCTGTGCTCCGTAGTCAGCGATTTCAGCAGCTTCTCGCCCCGCTCGTCGGCGCCGGCGTCGCGCTCCGAAATCATTTGCTCCAGCTCCGTCTCGAGCGACTTGAAGTCATCGCTCATCCACTCGGCGCCGTTGTAGTCCAGGAACTTCTGACGCAGCTCGTTGAAGTAGTGGCGTGCTTCTTCTTTGGATTCCACCGAAAACCTGGAAACCAATATCTGCATCATCACCCGGAAGACATGCTGCTGCCGTTCAACGCTGACTGCACGGTCGACCTCGTCGAACGCGTTCTGCTGCAAGTAAACCGAGTCCATGAACTGGCCTTTGAGGTACACCAGGTAGTCCTCGAGGCTGGTACCCTCTTCACCGACAACCTTCATCATCTGGTCTATCTCGTCGCCGCGAAACACGATCCCGCGCGCGTATTCGGTTGCGTTCGGCTCAACCGCCCCTTCGTATTTACTCCAGCTCTCGAGCGGATCAATTGCCGGGTATTTGCGTGCGTCGGAGCGCTCACGTGAAAGTCCGTGGAACGCGCCGACGACCTTGAGGGTGGCCTGCGTCACCGGCTCTTCGAAATTACCGCCGGCGGGACTCACCGTGCCTCCGATTGTGACCGACCCGATGCTGCCGTCGTGCAAGCGCACGCGTCCGGCGCGTTCGTAAAACGCCGCGATGACCGATTCCAGGTATGCCGGAAAGGCCTCTTCGCCGGGGATCTCTTCGAGACGCCCGGACATCTCGCGCATTGCCTGCGCCCAACGCGAGGTTGAGTCTGCGAGCAGTAGAACTTTGAGCCCCATTTGGCGATAGTACTCGGCGATAGTCACCGCGGTATACACCGAGGCTTCACGCGCGGCAACCGGCATCGAGCTCGTGTTACAGATGATAACGGTGCGCTCCATAAGGGTGCGGCCGGTGCGCGGGTCGTTGAGCTCCGGGAACTCACGCAGCGTCTCGACAACCTCACCGGCACGCTCACCGCAGGCGGCGATGATAACGATATCAACCTCCGCGTTGCGGCTGGTGATCTGCTGCAGGACGGTCTTGCCGGCGCCGAAGGGCCCCGGAATGCAATAGGTACCGCCAAGCGCTACCGGGATGAAGGTATCGATCAGCCGAACCTTGGTAACCATCTGCTCCTCGGGGCGCAGCCGCTCCGAGTAAACCTTGATCGGCCGCTTAACCGGCCACTCAAAGGCCATGGTGACCTCGTGCTTGCCGCCCTTGGCGTCGGTCACGGTAGCAACCTTCTCGTGGACCGTGTAATCACCCTCGTCGATCACCCAGTCCACGGTGTACTCGCCGAGAAAGTTGAACGGCACCATTACGCGATGGTCAAAAATCCCCTCGGGAACGGTTCCAAGCGTGTCGCCCTGGCGGACCTTGTCGCCTTTGTTCACTTTGGGGGTGAATCTCCAGCGCTGCTCGCTCTCGAGCGCCTCGAGGTAAACACCGCGATCAAGGAAGAAGCCCAACCGTTCGGCGAGCTCCGGTAACGGGTTCTGAAGCCCGTCGTACACCTTACCGAGCAACCCGGGCCCCAGACTAACAGCCAACAACTCGCCGCTGAACTCTACTTCATCGTTGATACCCGTGCCCCCAGTCATCTCGAAGACCTGCATCTCGGCACGATCGCCTTGGATTCGAATAACTTCGGACTTCAGTTTCTTATCACCGAGCACGACGTAGCCGACCTCGTTCAAGGCCACTTCGCCGTCAACTCGGACACTGATCATATTGCCGTTTACTCCGATAACTTTGCCTTTAGTCATAGTTGGACGTACTCCAGGTTAGTCTTCAGAGTCCTCGTCGAAGGACTCCGTTATCTTTTCATAGGTTTCCTCGAACACGCGAAGCCCGTCTTCACGGTTGAACTTCCGATTGCGCTCGAGCACTCGCAGTTTCAACAGATACACAACGAGTTTTTCGAGGTCGAAGAAATGCCCTGCTTCTAATTCGTCGAGCATGTCCCAGCGAGCGCGCTGCAGCGCCTGCTCGGCGCGCAACGGAGAGCTCTCGGCCATCGCGTTGCGTGCCAACTCCTCTACCCCGCCGACATGAGTGCCTTCACCGCCGTCTTCGGCTACCCGCAGGTACTTCTCCACGTCCTCACCGAGATTCGCGCCGCGCAAGCGCACGAGCGCGTTGCGCAGTCCGCGATCAAAGGTGTACCAGCTGTTGAGGACCGCTATTGGGCTCGACTCGACGTGCTCGGGTGCGTAATGCACCGCGTGCAGCACCGCGGCGTCGGAGGCCGTGCAGTGTTGCGCACAGCGCTCGAGAAACTCATCGCTGGAGATGAACTCCTCGCTCTCGTACTGCAGGAACGGGAGCGTCGCGACGAGATAGTAGTACTGGCTCACTGCTCCCGGCTCCCTTCAATCTCCGCTGCCGCCGCATCGAGCTGCTCCGCGAGCCGGGGATTGAGGTACACACGCAACATCTCGGCTACGCCTTCGGCCGAAAAGTCATAGTAGGCCGAGCCGCCGCGTTCGCTCACGATGAACCCGGCCTCCACGGAGGTACTGGGCTTGATCGTTACCCCCGAGCTGAGCTGCTCGGCGAGTCGCGAACGCAGACCCTTTTCGAGCTTCTCGAACTCGTCGCTCGGCAGCAGCACTTCTAAGTCGCCCTGCTCGCCGCCGGCCCAGGCCTCAACCAAGGTTACGACCGCACGCTCGAGCTGTTCGCCGCTGTAGGTCTCACCGATTGCGGTGTCAATCACCTCGGAGAACATCGCCTGGATACGCCTGCGAAGCTGAAGCAAGAGGTCGCGTCCAGCCTGCATCAGCGCCTGCCGCCCCGACTCTTCACGCTTGCGCGCTTCCTGCTCGGCATCGGCTATGATCTGCTCGGCACTCTTCTTTGCATCCGCAACGATCTGCTCCGCCCGTTTCTCGGCATTCGCGATGATCTCGGAAGCCTCTGTTTCAGCGCTCTGCACACCCTCGGACTTAATTCGATCGATAAGTTCTTTCAGCTGAACATCCATACCTGACTATCCTTTACTGGTGCTAATAGTTTTTTCGAACTGAATTTAGTTTCAGTACTGTACTAGCCTGTTTTGGTTTTCGCAAGCACGCGGCGGCTCACCGTTCCCATTCAACCCGCCACGTCATCGGATCCTCGCTTGTGGCGTAGTCGGCCAAAGAACTCGAGTAGCGAACCCGGCGAGCATCACCGGATAGCTCGCCGAAGTTGTGCTCAACAATGCGAGCGGGGGCGTGAACCTCGAAGACGAGATCGTAGTCTGCAAAAAACTCTTCGGCAAACGCGCGCGTTTCGTCACCAATATCATCTACGGTACTGTCGAGAATAACTTGACTGTACTGCATGCGACCGTCGGCTTCGGTCAACCTGATATGATCGCGCCTTCCGGCATATACGGCATTCAGCGCCTGGAGATCGGCAAACTCCAGCTCGGCCTCAACGTCAACCCGCTTTTCCCGATCGGTACGTGTATACGAGCGCAAGCGCAGCCCCTCGGTTTCGCGCGTAAGACGCTCAAAGTCTCGCTCGGCGAACGGGATCGGCAGCTCGCTCTCGTCTTCGTTGAACATGCCGTAGCCGACCAGCTCCGCGTCGGCGCTGTACAACATTCGAATGCTTCCGCTCCCGTCATTCTGTATTGTGATGCGAGTCTCGACATCCAGGCACCCTGCGAGTGAGAAGAGGAAAACTGTAATCGCAAGCAGTTGCTTCACTGAGAACACCTAAACGCTAGTTAAGACCTACACTTTGCTTTCGCTGCGTATCGATATTATCGTAGTTTATTACTCCTTGCAAGGAGAAATTGGGGCGGGTTCGGTGCCGGCGCTGTCCCCGGCGCTCGCCGGCGACCGGCGGCAACCACGGCAGCGGGACCACTCGGTGCCGTCATCGGCGCAATTCCACGATAGTCTTACCGTGACCGCCGTCATCGGGGCCTGCATAGGCAATTCGAGCTACCGCAGCGTGCTCCGAAAGAAACGCGCGCGTGCCCTGTTGCAGCACCCCTTCGCCCTTCCCATGAATCACGCCGAACTGTACCGCACCGCTCATGAGGCACCGGTCGATCTGGCGCTCCAGCTCAACAACCGCTTCCTCCAAGCGCATGCCGCGCAGATCCAGCTCAAACACCGGACCTTCGCTCCCTTCTTCGCTCGGTAAGTACGATACCCCCGCACCGCTTGCTGCAGCGCTATCCTTGCCCGCCTCCAGCGGCTCAAGATCGTGTTCCGGTACCGAAAACCGAATTGCACCGAAGTTTACGCTCCAACTGCCGTCGCTGTTTTTGCGACGCAGCACGCCGGTGCGGCCGGTTGAGCGCTCGCGAGCGGTCACGCCCGGGCGC
Organism: Spirochaetaceae bacterium; assembly: GCA_003556605.1. Lineage (GTDB taxonomy): Bacteria > Spirochaetota > Spirochaetia > DSM-27196 > SLAA01 > B1Sed10-166. The sequence continues at coordinate 7,676 of PWQX01000108.1, read as the reverse complement.
ATCGGTACCGCCGGCCGCTCTTCGGCCTTGCGCGGGAGCGTTCGCGACTCAGGCTGCGTAACCGAGCTGCGGAGCTCGCGCTCGCGGCGCTCAAGCTCGTTGGATTCGGCGTTGATGCGCCGCTCTTGATCGTCGGCTCGCAGCGAGAGCTCATCGAGCTCGCTGCGCGCCCGGCGCGTTTTCTCGCGCGTGAGCTCGCCCTCGCGCAAACTGCGCACGAGGTTCTCGACTCGGCTGCGGCTCTCCTCGACCAAGCGCCGGTATTCGCCGGCCGCCTCGCGTTTCAACGCGAGCTCGCGCTCGCGGATCGCGTGCTCCCGCGCCGCAAGCTGCTGCTCGCGTGCACGCAGGTTGCGTTGAAGGTCTTTGGTCTCACTTTCACGCAGGTGCAGCTCACGCTCACGCTCGGTCAGCTCAATGACAAGCTCATCGGCGCCACTGCGGCCGCTCTGCAACAACGCGGCCGCACGACGGAGCACGCTGTGCGGCAGACCGCAGCGTTCTGCCACTTCGAGCGCGTGACTAGCGCCGGGGACGCCGGTCAGCAGCCGAAACGTCGGTGTAAGCTTCCTTTGGTCGAACTCAACCGAGGCGTTCTCAGCGTCGTCCCGTGCGAAACCGTAGCGCTTGAGCGCACCGTGATGCGTTGTAAGCAGCACCCGCGCCGAGTGTTCGGCAAAATACTCGAGCAGCGCCGCGCCGATCGCCACCCCTTCGGACGGATCGGTGCCGGCACCAAGCTCGTCGAGCAGGACCAGTGAGTCGGCTGCGGCGTGCGCCGCAATCTCGGCGATGCGCGTCATATGTCCGGAGAAGGTCGACAGCGATTGCTCTATCGATTGCTCATCGCCGATATCCGCAAACACTGCGCCGAACAACGGTAACGCCGAGCCCTCCTCCGCAGGAATCTGCACGCCGAACTGGTGACACAGCGCGAACAGCCCTACCGTTTTCACCGCAACGGTCTTTCCGCCGGTGTTAGGCCCGGTGATGATCAACGTCCGGACCCCTTCGGGAAGCGCTACATCGATCGGGACAGCCGCTGAACCAAGCATGGGGTGGCGCGCTCGGTGCAGCCGAATCTCTGCCGCGTCGATCTGCGGGCGCACGGCGTTGAAATCAATTGACCAAAGAGCTTTGGCACGCACCGCATCAAGCTCGGCGACGATATCAAGCTGCCGCAACAAGCCGGGCCGTTCACGCGCGCACGCCTCGCTGAGCTCGCGCAACAGCCTCAGCAGCTCACGCCGGTACTCCTGATGCGCCTCGGCGAGAGCGTTGTTTTTCTCAACCAGCTGCAACGGCTCGAGGAATACGGTCTGCCCGCTGCCCGAAACCTCGTGCACCACACCCGGAATTGCATTCTTGTGCGAAGCAGCGACTGCGAGCACCGTGCGCCCATCACGGACGGTGGGACGGTCGGAGTTGAAAACGCGGCTGTAACGATTATCGCTGAGAAACCCCGAGGCCATACGCGTGATGTCCTGCTGCAAACCCACGGCACGCTTACGAATCGCGCGCAGACTCGGCACCTCGTTTTCCTTGACCTCGCCGGTTGCGTCGATCACGGCATGAATCCGCTTCGCGAGGCTGCCGAGGTTCGGCATCTCGGCGACCAGCGCGCGCAGCTCGCGAAACTCATCAGGGTGCTCCGCTAGTGCCGAGCTCAGCCGCCGGGCCGAATCGATGAAACCGGCGACACCGGCGAGCGCAGCCCCCTCGAGCACAGCGCCGCCGGCCCGCAGGCGCTGGACCGCCTCGCGAATGGGCGGAAACTGCAGCATCTGCGGTTCATCACCGTTTTCCAGGAAGCCGCGGTACTCGGAGGTGAGCTGCTGCGCAACTTGCACCGCCTCAGCGTCGGTGAGGATCGCCTGCTCGGCGATGTAATAGCGCCCCTCTTCCGAGAGGCAACGGTCGCCGATCATCGCCCTCACCTTCTCAAACTCCAGTACGCGAAGCGTGTGGTTGCTCATGCGGATCTCACCGGTAAGGCGCCCCTATACCGCAGTTGAAACTGCTCGGCGAAGCACGCGTAGTCATCGTTGCGCATCGGATCGCAACCCGCGGTGCGCGTCACGTACAGACTACCCTCGGCCGGCGGCCCTGCTCGGAACAGCTGGTGTTCGTGCAAGAGCGCCGCCAAGCGCCGCGTTACGCCTTCGCGCGAGTCGATAACGTGTACCGCCGACCCGAGTGCTTCGCACAGCTCACGCTCTACGTGCAGGAAATGCGTGCAGCCGAGCACCACCGTATCAACGCCGGCCTCACGAAACAGCGCCGCCGCGTGGTCCACGATAGCTCGCCGCTCAGCTGCCCGGCTCACGAAAAAGCGCTGTTCCACAAACGACACGATATCGCCCCCGGCCACCCGCAAGACATAGCAGTCGGCCGCGAACTGTGCAATGAGCTCAGCGAGGTAGCGATCTTCAACGGTACGAGCGGTGGCCAGTACCCCGATACGCCGGTTCAGCGATCGTTGGGCGGCCGGCTTTACCGCCGGTACCACTCCAACAAACGCTATACCGAACTCCCGTCTGAGCGCCTGTAACGCCACAACCGATGCGGTGTTACACGCCACTACGGCAGCCTTTGGCTCATGGGCGCTGATCGCTTCACCGGCGGCAGCCACGATAGCGCGCCGAACCTCTGCGGGAGATTTCTCACCGTAGGGAAAGTTGGACCGGTCGGCGAGATACACGAGACGTTCGCTCGGCAGCTCCGCGGCGGCGGCCCGCAGGTACGGCAGGCCTCCGACTCCCGAGTCCAAGAACAGAACCGGGCGCTCCGTGGCAGAAATGTCAGTCATCGCCGAACAGACTGTCGAACTGCGAGCGTGCTCGCGCTTCTTTATCCGCACGAGCTTGTGCATCGCCCAAACCGCCGGCTCCCGGTCGCAGCTGAAAGAAATCGCAAAAGTTTGCTCGGTCCTTTTCACGTACCGGCTCGGGGATGGTCTCACGACACTCGTACTGCGCACTCCGGTCGTAAAAAAGACAGTTTAGGCACACTTTCATTTCCGCGCCGCACTGCTCGCACAGGGTTTGCCGATACACGCGCATGTTATCCGCGTATTCGGCTCCGCAGAAGAAACAACTCGCCATACCTGCAAATGATAGCCGGGAAGCGCTGGTGTTGTACAGAGGCGGAGACACGCCGGGTAGCCCCGGCACTCGCGGAAGGCCGGTGTAATTGCTTTCTGCGTAAAGTTCGCGTGCATGACCGGCGTTTTAGCCGACCAGGGTTGCGCTTGACATGAGTGGGCCGCGTGGTATGCTGGTCGTGCTTGAGTGGCAGTCGGTAGTCGGCATCGGTATCGGTCCGAACCGAGATATTCTTGGAGTTTATCGCGCCCCATGAGCGTTCGACCAAAGAAAGGGCGGGGAAAACAAGCAGGCAAGGAGAACTAATGCAACCTTTCGTAATTGATATTCCAACCAAGCTCCACATTGGTCCCGGTTCGTTGAGCGCTTTGCACGCTGCATGTGCAGACCTTGGCCGGAAGGCGTTGATCGTGACCGCCGGCAAAGACATGGAGAAACTAGGGGTAATACGTAAGGCGGAGCATATCTTAACAGAGAGCGGAATCGAATACTCAGTGTTTGATGATATCACGCCTAACCCAAAATCCTCCGAGATCATCGCCGGAGCGCAAGCGTGCAGAGACGGCGGCTTCGATTTCCTCATAGCACTTGGAGGCGGAAGCTCCATTGACGCCGCCAAAGCTATTGCGATGGTGGCTGCCAACGATGCGGACCTTTATGACTTTCTCCCCGGGGGCCCATTAGTAGATCAGGTTGAGCGCGAATCCAGACCTCTTATCGCGATACCTACCACGGCCGGAACGGGATCCGAAGTCACCAAAACGGCAGTAGTCACGAATGACAAGACACACGAAAAATATGGGATACGGCATGAGTGCATCTATCCAGCCGTGTCCATCGTGGATCCTGAGCTGACGGTGAGCGCACCGGAGTTTGTGACAGCTATTACGGGTATTGACGTGTTTTTTCACGCAATGGAAGCATTCTTGTCCAATAAAGCGACTCCGTTTACCGACATGGCTGCTGAAACGGCGATGAAGCTTGTGATCGAGAATCTTGAAACAGTCTGTGAGCACGGCGGAAACCTCGAAGCAAGATCAAGGATGGCTTGGGCCAGTACATTGGGAGGATTCGCTCTGGATACGGCGATTGTCGTGGGAATTCACGGCCTCGGCCAGCCCGTGGGCGGGTACGTTGATGCCGTTCATGGACAGACTTTGTGTGCCGTATGCCACGCCTACATGAAGTATACCTGGCAATCGGACGTTGAAAGATATGCGCGGGTATCGGAGATATTGGGCGTCCGGCCCGAAAAACACACGAAAGAAGAAATGGCGGAAATGTCGGGGGACGTTCTGAGGAAGTATTTGAGCAGGCTTGGTTTGGATATTTCGCTGACTGACTTAGGCGTGAACAAGGATATGATTAGCGACATTGCTCATTCGGTCCTGAAAACAACAAGACGGACCCTTGAATGCAGCAAGATGGAAATCGGCTTTGATGACATCGTACAGATTTATCATCGGGCTCTGTGAATGGACTCTACTGACTCCTACCTGCATTGCGGACTCAGCAAGTACCGGCCGGTCGAGGATGTGAAACGCACGATCGAAGCGGCCGGCGTCTCTCGCGCCGTCTTGGTTCAGCACCTGGGCGAGTACGACAACACCTATATTGCAGGGATCGTGGAGCGCGAGCCCGACCGGTTTGCCGGTGTCTGTCTGGTGGATCACACTGCACCCTCTGCGGAAAGCACCCTGCGAAGCCTCCTTTCCAACGGACCGTTTCGGGGCGTGCGGCTTACAGCCGATACTCTGCGCGAGGCCCCCCGCCTGTGGGTCGCCGCCGCGGACATCGGTGCGGTCATCGTGTACTTCGCACCCGACGGGATTGCCGGCTCTGCTGCTGCGTTGCGTAGCTTCCTAGACGCCCGCCCCGGCTGCCGAGTGGTAGTAACCCACCTCGGTAATCCGGACGCGCGGCAATCCCCCCGCTTCGAAGCACATAGGGCGCTGTTTCAGCTGGCTGCGTATCCCGAAGTTTTTCTGCAGATCTCCGGGATGGAGATGTTCGCTTCCTACCCGTACGAGGAACTGTATCCGCTTATCGCGCAGGCCGCCCGGACATTCGGCGCGTCGCGCCTTCTTTGGGGATCAAACTACCCCGTCGTCGGCGGACTACAGGACTACTGCAAAGCACTGAATCTTCTGCTGGGGGGCAAGCTGCCTATACCAAAGGAGGCGATTTCGGCTGTTGCCGGCGCTAACGCCCGCTTACTCTGGTTCGGCGTGTCGTAGCGAATCGGCGGATTCCTGCGCCCGGTGTAGAAGCCTCATCGCCGGCATTACGTCCTTACCCGTAATCGCCGGATCCCGACCCTCGCGGATAGCCTCCACGAACTCACGGTTCTGATCGCGCAGATCGACAATCGAATGCCGCGGCACGATGACCGTACCGTCGGCCTCGTGCAGCTCGCCCATGTCAAACTCCAGCGTAGTCTCTTCGGCGATGAACGTGAGCCGCCAGCGGAATTGGCAGCTGTAATAGCTCTGCGCAAGGGTCGCAATCTGCCCGCCCGGCATCGCCATGCTCAGCGATAAATCCATGACCCCCTGAGTCGGGTGCTCAGACCCAAAGCGGCAGAACACGTCCGCCTCGCTGCTTCCGGTGATCCACAGAATAATGTCGACCATGTGCGCTCCGTGATGCCAGAGCAGATTGTCGGTCCACGAGCGCGCCTGCCCGGCCGCGGTAACGTTCTCGCGGCGCACCATCGTAAACTCGCCTACAAAGTGATAGATGTGCAGCTCACCAGCCTGCACGCGCCGGTGTATCTCCCGGATCGCCGGAAAGTAGCGCATAGTGTGGGCGATCATGAGGCGCCTGTTCTGCTCCCGAGACACCCGTACAACACGCTCGCAGTCGTGCAGCGATAATGCGAGCGGGATCTCGACCAGCACGTGCTTGCCGGCCCGCAGCGACCGTTCAGCCTGCTGTGCATGCACATGATTCGGCGAAGTGATGACAACCGCATCTATAGAAGGGTCGGCGAGTGCTTCGTCCAAACTCAAAGTCCATCGCGGAAATCCCCAGCGCGCAGCAAACCGTTTGGTCGGCTCCTCTCGCCTCCCAACCAAGTACGCCGGGTAGAGCTCCGGCATCTCCCGGAACGCCTCCATGTGCTTCTCGGCGATTGCGCCGTAACCTACCAGACAGATGTTCATGGGGCAACTATAATCGTGATCTGCGAATTGTGCAAAGTTGGGCTCTCGAGCACTCCGGCTAAAAAAACGGCGAGCTGCGATGGAAGCGGCGGCGGTATACAGGCACGCTTTGGTGCGCTACTATTGGAACCGTGATGCCCGCGGAAGAACGTTGCGCGAAGCCGAACTGCACACGCTCAGCGCTTGTCGCGTCGAAGTATTGTTACGGTCACCTCCCGGATCCAGCCGCGTGGCGCGACCGGTTGCGCGAAGCTTTTGCCGATCAGCACGAGCTTGACGGTAGTAATCTCACCGGCGCCACGGTCGAAGGTATGGACCTGACCGGCAAGGCGCTGCGTCAGTGCCGGCTAAGTTCGGCGGTGCTTGTTCGTTGCCGGCTCGACAATACGAACTGGCACATGTGTCTTCTCGATAACACCCGGATCGACCGCTGCAGCTTTCGTGAGACTATCGTACGCTCGAGTGTGTTTGCCGGCTCAACAATTGTCGATTCGGATTTCTCGGGCTCGGACGTAATTCAATCGAACTTCAACGGCGCCCGGATTGAACGCACCTCATTCCAAGACTGTGATTTGACCTTCTCGCGTTTCATCGCCGCAAGGCTGGATACCATATTGTTCGTAAACTGCAATCTCAAGAACGTGTACTTCATGGATTCCGACCGGCACAAGGTTACGTTCAAGCTGTCGAACGCGGAATATGCGATGTTCGAACGCACCGCCGAGCATTCGGGAGAGTTACATCACTATGAGAGTTTTTATTCATAACTCCTCCTATAATTTCGCCAACAGCTACATCGTTGGTCCCGACGGCCCGGGCGACGCGCTGATAATAGATCCGGTCGGGCTTGATGTGCCGCTCCTGGAGTTGATTGAGAATCACCGTTACTACGTACGCACAGTGCTGTTGACCACCGTACGTCAACAGACCGTGCACGGTGTACGCACACTCAAGCGCGTGTACGACGCCGAAATCTATAGCGGTTACCCACAGGTCTTTGAGTTCAGCAGCAGAGGCGTAGAACGGCGTCAAACGCTGGATTTACCGGGTGTCTCGGTTGAGGCAATCCCGTTGCAGCACTATTCGCGCTACAGCTTGGTGTTCCGTATGTGCGGGATAGTCTTCACCGGTATCATGATGTCGGCCGGGCTGATCGGCGAACGCCACGCCGAGGCAGAACGACTTCTCCTCGCGCAGGCGCTTCGTGAAACCCTCACGCCCCTACCGGATGAGACCGTGGTTTTCCCCGTGCTGGGGCCGCCGAGCACGCTCGGCGCTGAACGGCGCTTCAATGCTGATTTGCAAGTGCCCCGCACGTCCGATTTCTGCGAACGACATCAAGACTCGTACGCCTGACTCCTGCGGGCTACCGCGAGCATCGCCCGCATGAGTCAGGCGTACGAGTCTT
>PWQX01000016.1 GCA_003556605.1 Spirochaetaceae bacterium | reverse complement strand
GCCCTGCGTGTTTATTCCTTACGCCGCCGCCAACATTTACGAGATCTACAATAACGGGGGTGATATCAACCAGGTCTTCGAGACTGAGTTGTTCAAGCAGCTTCGGCAGTTCCAGAACGATTATGCGTACGCCCGGAGCAACGAGAATGTCGATAACTGGTTGTGTCCCTGTCCCACCAGAGACCATCATGAGAGGTTTCAAGACATACTCCAGCACACTCAGCCGAAACCAATCGACGAAAGTGCAGCGATCGCTATGCAAGACCGCAACTACATCGAAGGGATGACGGAGTACGGGAAACAGTTGTATTCGATAAGCTACCCGACCTGGAAGGCTCGGTATCAGCAAACACAGGCCCAAGACCACATCGTATAGAAGACTACCCGCAGTATGTGGGTTTCCACCCCGTGGACAAGCTCCGCCGTGGAACGCTTAAAGGATGGAACGCTTAAAGAGCACTGCATTACGCGTGAATGGATAGGGGACAACGTTTCATTCAAACGGTTCGTGCTATACTTTCTGCAAGCTGCGAACCTAGGTTCGCCTCACGGAAATTCCTTTGAAGGAGGTAAACGCATGGCGGAGTATCAACTTGATGCGGCAAAGATTCACTTCCAATGGAACAATGCCTTGGAGCCTGCAATCACTATTGGGCCTGACGACGTGGTTCACTGTCGTGCCCAGGAAGTGACCAACGGTCAGGTGACACGCGATTCCAAGGCCGACGTTCTCACACAGATCGACTTCGATCAGCTGTACCCGCTAGCTGGCCCCATCTACTTCAACGGCGCCGAGCCGGGTGATGCGCTGCAGATCGAAATTCTATCTCTGAAGCCCGACGACTGGGGTTGGAACGGCATTATTCCCGGGCTGGGGCTGCTGGCCGACGACTTCCCCGAACCTTACATCAAGCACTGGGATCTGTCCGACGGGAAAGAGACGCGTCTGCGTGACGACATCGTCATCCCGCTGCAGCCGTTCTGCGGGACAATGGGGGTGGCGCCGGCCGAAGAGGGAGAGCACTTTGTGCTGCCTCCCGGCAACTTCGGAGGCAACCTCGATATCCGGCATCTGAACGAGAACTCCACACTACTACTGCCGGTACAAGTAAAAGGGGCGATGTTCTCCGCGGGCGATTGCCACGCCGTGCAGGGCGACGGCGAGGTATGCGTGACCGGGATTGAGTGTCCCATGTCGTTCAGCCTACGGTTCAACCTGCGCAAGGGCGCAAACATCGAATCACCCCAGTTCATCGCCAAGCGAAGTCCCCTGAGCGCACACGACACCGGCGAAGGCTACTTCGCCACCACCGGTGTGGGGCCGGACCTGATGGAGAACTCCAAGAACGCCGTGCGCCGCATGATCAACTGGCTCGGACGCGAGCACGGACTGGGGCCCGAAGATGCGTATTGCCTATGCAGCGCGGCCGGCGATCTCAAGATCAGCGAGGTGGTGGACCAACCGAACTGGATCGTGTCCTTTTACATGCCGCTGGGCATCTTCAAAGCTTAGCCTGATCAGCCTATGTGACCGGCGCCCGCAGCGTACCGGCGCGCTGTGGGCGCCGCGTGCACCCTCGAGTATTTCGGGCTCCACGCAGTAACACGAATCAGCTGATCCAGGTTACCCCCATCCACAAGAAGTACGCGGCGAGCGCCACCAGAAAACCGCCTAGTACCGTTACTATACCGCCATAAATACGGTCGTTGATAAACCTCTTTCCGCTAACCAGCAGTACGGCGATAACCAAGAGCCAGGAAAGGTCGGCCAAGATGTGTCCGCCGAAGAACAGCACCAACCCCGGCAGGCCATGCTGCTGTGAGAGCGCTACGTATCCGGCGCCCACCGTAGCCCACCAGACAAACCAATAGGGATTGGACAGAGTGCTCAGTATACCCGCTGAAACCGGTCCCACGCCGCTCTTCCCGCCACCGCCGGTACCGTTCAAGGATACGGTACCGCTGCGAACATTCTTGATCATCCCCCCCCCCATCCAGGCCAGTACTACCCCGCCGGCGATACCGATTATTCCAGCTACATTCGGCGCTGCCATGAACCGGCCGAGGCCGAAAACCAGAAGCAGCACTACCACCACCTCCAGCAATCCGTGTCCCAGTGTTATCAGCGGAGCAGCGATAACGCCCCTTTTGAGTGCTTGTTCGACAGTCACCGCCGTAACCGGCCCGGGCATCATTACCCCGGAGAGACCCACAATGAATGCTGTGGAAAACAATAATCCCAAGTTCATGCTATATCCTCACCTTAGCAGCTCACCAATTGTATCAGAAACTGCTTGTCGTCGGCTGCGGTGACTATCCGGCCCCAAAAACGGAGCTTCTTGTTGCCACGCGCCGGTTCTTCATCGCCGGTGTTCGAACTCTCCCGGTAAGACCCAAGTCTGCCATTAACCGAAACCGTCTGTTTACCCCCCCCTCCACCCTCTTTTTGCTCAGCGCACATCGCGATAACGAGGTATGCTATTCGACCGGTTCACGGAGCACAGACGCTGATGTTCGCTTCATTGTTGTATGGGCAGTTCTGTGATATGCATTACTGCATGTTCCGATTCAATGCTTGGGTCAAATAGTGGCCTCAGCAAGGCGTAAACTTGCCGGCGAGGTAAAAAAATGCGAGAGGGTCTTCTGACAGTCTTGTTAGCATTCACGTTTTCGCTGGCGGTCGCCTGCGACGGCATGGCCGTTCTCCCCCGCCCTGTTAGCACCTTGGCCGATTCCGGCGATTACAGCACCACCACCGACTCCATCAGCTCCAGCTGCACAGTCTACCGGCCGAGCAGCCTCGGTGAAGACCATCCAATCGTAGTGTGGGGCAACGGCACCGGCTCCACACCCCTAGCCTATGCTAGCTTCCTGCGTCATATAGCCGGCCACGGCTTTGTCGTGGCGGCGGCCAACACTACAAACGCCGGCAGCGGCGAGGATATGATCAACTGCCTGGACGAGGTGCTGGAGGAGTACGCAGACAACGTAAACCCGGACCGTATCGGCACCTCCGGACACTCCCAGGGTGGCAGCGGTGCGATCATGGCTCGTGCGGACCCGCATGTGGTGACAAGCGCACCGATGCAGCCGGCCTGGCTCGGTCTGGGTCTTGATGCGCACACGCAGGACAAGCAGAACGGGCCTATGTTCCTGATGTCCGGCAGCAAAGATACCGTCGTTGACCCCGAGTGGCACCAGGGCCGGATCTTCAGCAACGCCGCCGTCCCGGTGTTCTGGGGCACCCTGCAGGGCGCAACTCATTTCGAACCGGCTAACAATGCCGGGGGCTTTCGAGGTCCTGCCACGGCGTGGTTCCTTTATCAGCTCATGGGTGACGAGGAGGCTGCCAAGTTGTTTGTTGGCGACGACTGCGTGCTTTGCACCCGCAGCGACTGGAGAGTTCAGAAGAACGACAAAGACTTCTTCTGATTTTCGGCTGCAGGCGGCGGTAACTGGGCTCGAAACGTGCGGATAGTGCAACGTCACGAAAACCAATCTTACATCACTTTGGTTAGTTCACCGGGTGTGCGATGAAGGGCTGCTCACCGACCACAGACGGTACTCACAATCGGCGCTTGGAGAATAAATCACGAAGCGAGGCCTATTGATGTTGCTCCTGAGAAGTGAAACGTGAAAAAGTCTGAAAAATGAACAGTTATACCGAAGCGGCACTACAAGCAGCACGTTCCGCTCCCCGGCTTTTTGATCTATCGGGTCGAACGGCGGTGGTAATTGGCGGAACCAAAGGACTCGGTCAAGCTATGGCACTCGCCATAGCCGGCGCGGGCGCGAAGGTGTGTGTCGCCTCTCGCGGTCCCCAGGGTTTCGACGAAACACGAGAGGCTCTTCACTCGCTCACTGATAACCTATTTGAGGTGGCCTCACTAGACGCCACGGACGAAGAACGAGTTGGGCAATTTTTTACAGATGTAAAAGCCCAGTTCGGGTCGGTCGACATACTGGTGAATAGCCAAGGCATAGTCCGACTAGGGCCTTCGGAGACTTTCAGTCTGGACGACTGGCAAGACGTTATGGACGTTAATCTCAAATCCGTGTTCCTCTGCTGTAAACATGGGGTTGCTCCGATGCTGGAGAACGGATGGGGACGTATCATTAACGTATCCTCCGTACGCGGTTTTCAGGGGAGAAGTGAAGACTCCGCCTACGCTCCGAGTAAAGGCGCGGTCAATCAACTAACGAGATCACTCGCGATTGAATGGGGGGCTCGCGGCGTGACGGTTAACGCCTTAGCCCCGGTCTTCACCAAAACCGCCATCTCCGAGGATTTCTTGAAGGACGAGCATAAGAAGCAGTGGGTGCTTGGTCGCATCCCATTGGGTCGTCTGGGGCAGCTGAGTGATGTCATGGGACCGGTTATTTTTTTGGCGTCTGAAGCATCCTGCTTCGTCAACGGCCATGTACTGCTGGTCGACGGAGGATGGGTCGCTGCCTGAGCTCATGCGGATCGACGGCGTGAAGAACGCACTGTCCTTAATCGTTACTGCGAAAGAACGTTATGTATGACGTTGTGCTCTGACACAAGCTGCGCCGGTCATAAACAAGCTTCGCAGCTGTCATACAACCCTGCTGTCGCCGGTCTATGTATGCGGGCGAGCGCATGCGCCCATCCGGACCTACATCGGCGCCGACGGTCATCTGCGCGATTGCGAGCTTCGTAACGGGCGCAGGGGCATCGCCGGGATTTTGTAGTGTACGATCGCAGGTATTGCAAGAGCCGTTCGACTAGAGAGCGGTGGTGTCGACGCGAAAAGACGCTTTTACGCGGATCGCGGAGGGTTGTCACGCACTCAAAGAACGAAGCGAATATCGTGAGCTCGGTACTGACTTCTTGGACAAACTCAACGCCCAGCGACTCGCGCGGCAGCACGCCAAACGCCTCTTATCGCTCAGCTATTCGTTCATCCGACGGCAGCTAGTGAGCTTAGATATTCATTGACAGACTCGTAAACTGGGTGCATACTCAAGAGTGTTACAGAACGAGAGCGCTCTCACAATGTAACAACTTATTTCCCATAAGGGAGGAGGCGGTGTAGTGATGCGGAAGGTTACAGTATGCATTTTCTCGTTGGTTCTTGTTTTGACTTTTGGCGGGCTTGTCTTCGGCGGTGGTGCGAGGGAGGAGGCCCCGACCAACCTGGTGTATATGACTGCAGGTGACGTCAATATGCTGGCTCTTGGTCAACACGTTCTCGGCCCGCAGTTCGAGGCAGACCATCCCAACTACTCGGTAATGACGATTCATACCGGGCCGGGGAACGCGGGGTCACAGCGCATTCTTGAGAAGCTGCTTGCGGAGCGTGACGCGGGTAGGGAGAAATGGGACGTAGACGTTGCCATGGTTCACGAGATCTTTATGACCTGGGCGATGGAAGAAGACTTGCTTCAGTCGTACGCAACAGAGCTTGATACTTGGCAGTATGTCACCTCCCCGTTTGCAAAGTCAGCACTCGGAGCCGATATTGAAGGGTACGCTATGCCAATGTTCCACAGTCAAACCGCTTTAGCGTACAATCCAGAGTACGTGGATGACCCACCGGCGAGCTTCGAGGAGCTTGTTTTGTGGGTCCAGGACAACCCCGGAAAATTTGGCTACAACGGGATCAAAGGCGGTATGTCGGGTGTCGCTTTTACCACTGCATGGGTCTACTGGCAGACGGGCGCATATGAAAAGTATACATCCGGTCCTTTCGAACAGTCGGAAGTAGATGCGTGGGAAGCCGTGTACGAAGAATTGGCCGACTTCAACGAGTATGTGACGATTACCGCTGGTAATGTCGGAACATTAGACGCGCTGAATCGCGGCGAGATATGGATGGGGCCTGTTTGGGTTGATATGTTCTTCACCTTCATGGATGAAGGGAAATTGGATCCCAATATGCGCTTGGCGCTGCCGGAACCAGGCTTGCCCGGTCAGCCAATGTACTTCGTCATTCCGAGGCAAGCGCGGAATCCTGAGGCAGCGAGAGATTTCGTGGAAATGGTGACTAGTCCTACGGTGCAGGCCAAAGACATAGTTCAGCGGTTTAATTGGTATCCCGGCATAGATGGCTCATACATAGAAGGAAAGGTTCCTCAGGAGGTATTCGACACGATTTACCGTGATGTTAGTCCGGCAGACCTCGCAAGGAAGAGCCAAGCGTTTCCACTGGCGGATTACTTTAGCGCAGTGGTCGAGTCGTACGAAAGATGGATTGATTAGATGCCTGTTATCCGTACAGCGGTAGCGCCGCCAGCGGCACGACGTAGGGGGGGGATACCCCCCTACATCCCACTCCTCATCCCCGCAGTTGCGTTTATGTTGCTGGTCTATGCCTTTCCGTTTCTGTCGTCGATCGTAACCAGTTTTCTGGACCAACAAGGAGTACCGTCTCTCTCGAATTATCGAAGAACTGTGGATCTATACGCGAGGGACATTATTTTCACCCTTCTCGTTAGTGTCTCAAACACCGCGGGGACGATTCTGCTTGCAATCGCATTAGCAGCGTATCTACGAGTACGCAACTCAAGAATGTCCCGCTTCATCGGGCACGTTTATAAGCTGGGGATCTTCATTCCGTTTGTTGTGGTGGCACAGATGATGCGGACTTTTCTGGCCCCTCACGGTCTCTTAAACGTTACCCTTGCGCGGACTGGATTTATCGACATTGATAGCCCTCTGCAGCTGTTTAACTTCAGCGGACTAACCTTCGGCTTTATGTGGAAGCTGGTACCGTTTGCGATCCTCATTATCTACGGAGGTTTCCAGATGATCGACAACAGCTACCTGGAGGCCGCACGAAGCACGGGTGCAGGGTTCTTCGCTATGGTGGCTCGAATCCTCGTTCCGATGAACAAATCGAGCATTCTAGTGGCGACTGTGCTTGTCTATGCCCAGATCGTTAGTTGCTTTACACTTCCCTATATGCTTCTCGGAGGCAGAACTCCCACGACCATTACAGTCGATATTGCTCATCGTGTAACATACTTTCGAGACTATGGAAGTGCCAACTCGTTAGGGGTCATATCTTATGCGCTGGTGTTAGTAGCAGCGGCCTATTATCTTAAGACTTCCGTGCGTCAGTATCGACAAGGAGCAGACAATGCATAGCACTAGAAAGCGTCTGATACGTCTCACGATGGAGCTCGTCTTACTGGTGACAGTGCTGCTTGTCCTGCTCGGGCCTGTATTGAGCCTTGTACTCTGGTCGATCGCCGAGACCTGGTATTGGCCCCATGCTCTACCACAACAGATCGGCCTGCAATACTGGCACCAGGCGCTTGGAATACATGTAAGTCTTGCGATAGGTGCGGTAAGTATTCTTCCTGCCCTCTTGCTGAGCATCTCGATCGCTTTGGTAACAGTCCTTATCTCCATGGCGATCACCATACCGGCCGGCTACGCGCTGTCTAAATACCGGGTCCCTTTAGGAGGGCTGGTATTGTTTCTCTTTTTGATGCCGAACGCCTTTCCGCAAATGCCGGTATTTGTAAACCTCCTACGAATCTATACTAGGATCGGGCTTGCAGGCACTGTTCCAGGAGTTGTCATCGTTCACATGTTAGTGGGAATAGTCTTCGGGGTGTGGATCACCAGCGCCACCTTTAAGTCGATACCACCGGGACTGCAAGACGCTGCACGCAGCGTTGGCGCGACCAAGCTGATCACATTTTGGAGAATTACGTTGCCGCTTGCAGCACCTGGGTTGTTGGCAAGCGCAGTCTTTGTCTTCATCAAGTCACTCGAAGAGTTTACCGGGACATTCTTCGTAGGGCTT
Organism: Spirochaetaceae bacterium; assembly: GCA_003556605.1. Taxonomy (GTDB): domain Bacteria; phylum Spirochaetota; class Spirochaetia; order DSM-27196; family SLAA01; genus B1Sed10-166. The sequence continues at coordinate 6,396 of PWQX01000016.1, read as the reverse complement.
CCTTTCGTAACGACTCTGCCCATGATGCTTTATTCAGCGAGTGGCTACAACATGCAGTTTGCCTCAGTGATTGCGTTGGTTATGCTTGTCCCAAGCGTTCTTTTCATGGTGCTGGTTCAGAAACTGCTGCGGGCGGAGTACGTTGGTGGCATGGGTTAAACGGCCCGAAGCGCGAATTCAGGAGAGGTTACAGCGAAAATGGCGGACTTAAGACTTGAAAATGTAGTCAAACAGTATGGAAGGGTCAAAGCCATAAACGGACTAAATCTAGAGGTTCCAGACGGGAAGCTCGTAACAATACTAGGCCCTTCTGGATGCGGCAAGACAACTACGCTTCGTTGTCTGTCCGGGTTCCTTGTACCGGAATATGGTAGAATTTTTGTCGGTGGGAAGGACGTAACAGAAATACCGCCCGAGCGTCGGGGAATCGGCATGGTATTCCAGAACTATGCGCTCTGGCCTCACATGACGGTATACAAGAACCTCGCCTTCGGGCTGCAGTTGCGGAAGATTCACAAAGCAGCGATTAAGAGTAAAGTGGAGCAGGTGCTTGCAACGGTAAGACTATCGGGATACGAGGATCGTTATCCGCGAGAGCTCTCGGGTGGCCAACAGCAACGAGTGGCGCTAGCAAGAGCGCTTGTGCTGGAGCCTGAGATACTTCTTCTCGACGAACCGTTGTCCAATCTGGACGCGATTCTCAGAGAGCAGATGCGCTTTGAATTGGCCCAGCTTCAGAAACGTTTTGGTATTACTACCATCTATGTTACGCATGACCAAACAGAAGCTATGGTCATATCGGACACCGTAGTGCTAATGAATGAAGGACGCAGCATGCAACAAGGTTCCCCTGCGGATATCTACCGAAACCCCGCTAATAAGTTCGTTGCAGGGTTCATGGGTATGACAAACTTCTTAGAAGCTCAGATCGTAGAAGCACTCAACGGGTTTGCAAAAGTGCGCACTACGGATGGGCTTGAACTGGTAGTAGAACAGTCTGTGATACCTGATCAAAGTGATGTCTGCATTATGATCCGGCCTGAACACATTGCATTTCTAAACGAAACAAACGATCCCCGCGAGAATGAGGAGCACAATATATGTGACGCTAGGGTAACAAGGGCAACCTATCTAGGCGGAACGGTTGACTACGAGTTAACGATCGGTGAGCATCGCATTCGAACACTCGGAGATACGCAGCCTCGCTACCAGGTCAATCAGGAAGTGAGGGTGCGGCTTGACTCCGAACAAATGCGACTGGTTTGCAACTAAACGGGCACCAGCATGGAGATCGTATTCTTTGGCACTGCGAACGCTATTCCGACTAAGCTCACGGGCCACACGTCATTCTTGATAACTACACGCGAGCCGGCTCGGAATGGGACAACCCTACTATTCGACGTGGTTGACACTCCTGTGCAGTCTATGATGATGCTTGATATCGATCCACTCACGCTGGACGGGGTTATCCTCACTCATTATCATGCGGACCATATCTCTGCCTTTCCCGCTCTACTGTCAACGTACAACTGCATGGCACGGTCAAAACCACTGATCGTTGTTACCAACAGCACTACGGAGGACGTAGCACGGCGGCTCATTGCATTGCTGAAGCTTGGCGCAGATCAATTAAGCTTTCCGCTGTACTTTCGTCGAACCTATCAAGATGAGGCCATGACAGTACGGTTGTCATCTGCAGACCACAGTGTCCCAACCAGTATGACCCGTGTTGAAAGTACGAGAGGGACGCTCTTTTACACAAGCGATACCGTGTACAACCGCAAGATAGCCGACGAAGCAAGAGACTGCGATATGCTCATTCACGAAGCTACTGCACCGCATTCCCGTATTGTGCATCTACCTGGGCATAGCTCAGCACAGCAAGCGGGAATGACAGCCCAAGCTGCACGCGCAGGCTCCCTGTTCCTTTGTCATATCTGCTACCAAGATTACGACGGCGAGTCCGCGATCGTTGGCGAGGCGCGAGCGGCGTTTGATGGTCCGGTGGTTCTGCCGAGACTCATGGTAAAATACACAGTTAAGGGAAACCAATAATAGCGGCGGGAAAGGGACGGCAGGAAGTGCAGAGATATGCAAAAGGGCCCACACTCGAGGACGTGGCGTCTGAATGTGGCGTCTCACGAGCTACTGTGTCACGGGTAATTAATCGAAGCAACTCCGTGAGCTCCGCGACGATCGACAGAGTGCAGAAAGCTCTTGTAAAGCTTGGATATACACCGAACTCCAGCGCACGAATCCTGTCGGGCGGACTAAGTAGAACGCTCGTCCTAATGTTACCGGCTACCTGGAGATCTTACTACGGCAGCTTGCTTCACGGCATCGAAGAAGCTGCAACTAAACACGATTACCACGTCCTTATCAAGGCGAATGGTCGGCTTAAGTCGGTCCTGAACCTGGTTAGGAGTCGCCAGATCGACGGCATGATTGTCCGCAACACCTCTCCGTCGTCTAAGGATATTGCCTTTTACAAACAGCTCAATCAAATGAGGCTACCCTGCGTCCACATTGGCAACGTAACAAAAACAAGGTTTGATGCCTCGGTAATGATTGACAATGTTGGCGGGTCTCGAAGAATGGCACATCATCTCGCCGACCGTGGTTATCGACGCATCCTGTTCATAACAGGCCCCAAGAACAATACCGATTCGGAGGACCGAATATCTGGGTTTAAGCTTGGATGGGACGAACGGGGGTGCAATCGTGAGTCACTAGTATTTCGGGAGGGTGACTACTCGCAAGATAGCGGGTATCATATCGCCCACGACTACACGCGAACTCATGTTGTGGATGCGGTTTATGCGGCCAATGACCGCATGGCGTTGGGCGTTATGTTATCCTTAAGAGGGACGGGACTCCGCATACCGGAGGATGTGGCAGTTGCCGGATTTGATAACGATTTCTGCAGCCAATATCTTACTCCGGCTTTGACAACGGTGAACCAACCTATGTATGACATGGGTTTTATGGCGGCTCAAAACCTGATTCTGCTCATCGAAGAAGTTAAACTGACTGATCACCGCGTGCTTCTTCCGGCAGAACTCATTGTCCGTGACAGCACATGATATATTTCGATTCCGACAATATTGCGAAGGCGTCTGAAGCAAGAGTGAAGACCTACACGGCATATCAGCTGCTTGCGGCCATTAACGGGTCGTGCCACATCGAACGTACGCAGCGGCGAAGAGCGCTTGCCGATGGTGCTTTTGTCCTCCCGCCGGTGTGAACGCGCGCAGGTTCATCTTGGTCACTTCAAGAAGGCGCCTCACTCAGAAGAGCAGAAGCGCGATTCCTTCAAGCCTATTCGGTGAAGCGGCCGGTTACTCGCTCTCACACTAGCACAAGCTCCTACGACGTAACGACCTCGCTACGCCAATGACGGTATCTGGATACCTGTGATGGTGCGGCCGCGGGCGACGAAAGCTACCACCCCCACCACCCGCACGAGAAGCTGCCTAGCCCTTCTACGCTCCCATCACATCTTGTGACGGTTCCCGCGAGATCTCTTGCTTCACGATTTCGCGTGGAAGCACAACATTCAAGAGACTTGCGGTCAAGCCATCACTGATAGCCGGGCTGGATAATGTCGAGCGCAATAGATCCGAAAGAGAATTCAGGATCTTGGGCGAGTGGACACAAGTCACCTGGATAAGGCCGTTGTTCGAGCTGAAGGTGGTGTCGGGAAAACTGATTTCAAGAATCTCCGGTTGTGCTTCGAGACGCCAAAGAGCCCGGGTGCAGGTGGCGGGGTTCTGAGGCGGTTTTCAGCGCAGAACAGGCAGGGTATACTATAGGCCGTCGAGCGAAGAAGGCGTAAATCGCTATGGCGGAAAATCTGTTTGAAGGCCCCGAAAAGAAACTTGAAGTCATACTCAGCGCCCCGGTTTCCGAGCTCCGGACAAATAACGACGGCCGCTGGACGAAGGTCGTACAGGCGGCGGGAGCCAAGATCGTGAGTGCGAAGAGCAGCGAGCTGATGGATGCGTACCTACTATCGGAATCAAGCTTGTTTCTCTGGGATGACCGGATCCTCATGATTACCTGCGGTACCACATCGCTAATCGACGCGGTTTCCGAGGTGGTCGATCTCGTTTCGAAAGACAATATCGCGTTCTTCTTTTACGAACGCAAGAACCTGATGTATCCACACCTCCAGCGGTCCGATTTCGAGATGGATGCGCGTGACCTTTCCGTGTACTTCAGCGGTAAGAGCTACCGGCTCGGCCCGGCGAACCGTGACCACGTTCACATCTTCTATCACTCAGCCCCGGGGAGGTTAGTCGAGAACGATATCACGCTCGAGATTCTGATGCATGACCTGGACCCCGCCGTGCTCACTGCGTTTATGCCACCGCCCGACGGAACAGAGTTGGGTGAAGTGATTTCGGATGTGGAGAAGCGCACCGGCATTGATGCACTCTACCCGGACATGCTCAAAGACTCGTATCAGTTCAAGCCTTATGGCTATTCGCTGAATAAAATCGCCGATGACACGTACATGACCATTCACGTGACCCCGGAGCCGGGCGGGTCCTACGCGAGCTTCGAGACCAACGTGCATGAGACTGATTACAGCGGCACCATCGGCTGCGTAATTGCGGTGTTCCGCCCCAATCGCTTTTCATTGGTGATGACCGGCAGCCAAAACGAAAACCAACCTGAGCAAGAGCGCCGGCTGCCGCGAAATATGGACGACTATCATGTTACCGAGAGCAGTTTCTATGAGTTCGACTCCGGCTACGCGGTAAGTTTTCGAAACTACACCAGAAGCGCGTGAGCTATGTCCGGCAAACCGGCGCTATAGAGAGTTTTCTACGCAAGGACGATTTCATGGAGCGAGACACAACTCCGGAACTCTGGATTTACGAACGCCACAAAGATCTTGTTGCGCTCGGATTCAAGGTTGAGTCCACCCTATTCTCGGGTCAAAGCGACTTTCAAAATATCGACATTGTACAGACTACCGGGCACGGCAAGATGCTTCTTAACGACGGGGTGGTGATGATCTCGGAGCGTGACGAGTTCGCTTACCACGAGATGATCACGCATGTACCGCTGTTGACGCATCCCGATCCACGCCGTGTGTTAATCATCGGCGGCGGAGACGGAGGAACCGCGCGTGAGGTCCTAAAACACAAGGGGGTGCAGCGGGTTGTGATGGTCGAGATCGACAAGATGGTGGTAGACGCATGTCGCGAGTATATGCCCTCGGTCAGCGGTTCGCTCGAGGATCCGCGTCTAGCGCTGCTTTTCGAGGATGGTGTTCGATACGTAAAGGAGAGCGACGAAACCTTCGATGTGGCGATCATCGACTCTACCGACCCGGTTGGGCCGGCAGCACCGCTTTTCGACACCGCCTTTTACGCGCGCACCGCGGCTCGGCTCTCCGAGCGCGGCGTCATGATCACCCAGTCGGAGTCACCGTTCTACGACCCCGAGATTCAACGCTCGATGTTCGCCAACCAGCGCCCACACTTCCGGAAGCTTCACATGTATCTGTTCTCGACTCTTACGTATCCCGGCGGCCTCTGGAGTTTCGGATTCGCAACTAAAGGCCCATGCCCTCTGCGTGACTTCAACAACGACCGCTTTGCGGCAGCAGGCATTGAGACCAGATACTATAATCCGCAACTTCACCGTGCGGCGTTCGCGTTGCCGACCTTTGTGTTTGAGCAGCTCGCGGACCTGCTGGATTCGCCGCCTTTTGGTGACTAAGCGGCCGTGTCAGCCACGCCCGAACGTTGGTCGTTATGTTTTTGCCGCCGCGTCGTTTCTCCATTGGCCCTACCCCGCCAGAAGGCGAAGCTCGGTTCGGCCGACGGTGATGACGTCGCTGGCGTTGAGCCGCACGTAGGATCCCGCCGTGATTCGCTGCCCGTTTACGCGCACTCCGTTAGTGCTGTCAAGGTCGGTAATGTAGTATGCGTTCCGGATTTTCTGAACTACTGCGTGGTGGCGCGAAACCAGATTGTCGGTGACGATAATGCTGCAGTCTCTGGCACGTCCGATGACGATCCGGTCGACGACAAGCGTCTTTCGCCGCCCGTGATGAAGATACACCGACTCAGACTTGCGAAGTCTTCCAAGCCGTTCCCCGAGATTGCTATCTCCTATTATGGTATCGTCTCCGCCCACTTTGCGAACCGCCTTTCCTTTATTGTATGCACAAAAGCGTCTGAACGCAACGCTACGCGTTGACTCGTCAAGAATCTGAACGATAGGAGCTTTCCGCCGATGAGGGCGTTTGCCTCCGGAGCCTTCCACGCTCGCCCGCCGGCGCCAATTCGTCCGCCTCCCGCAGCGTAGTATGAGCCGATTGCTGCGGCGTACTGACAAACGCGGGCTATTGTGAGAGTCCAGCTGCCTATCGACGGTTTT
>PWQX01000013.1 GCA_003556605.1 Spirochaetaceae bacterium | reverse complement strand
CGTGTCTTCCAGCTCCTCGCCCAGCTTGCTGCTGCGCTTGCGAGCGTCATCGTCGCGACTCCCAGCCGCGTTGCGATGCGCTCTCGCACTCCCCGATCGAGAGCCGGGTGCACCCCCATGAGCCGGCCGGCCAGCTCCAGCCGACGGTCCTGAGTTCGGCGCCGGCGTGGGTCATATGGCTGAAACCACCGGCTTTCTGACCGCCGGCGCTCTCCCTTGGCAGCATCCACAGCGGCTGCGAACAGCGTGGCCTCCCAGGGAGGCTGTCTGGTGATAGCGTCCACCAGCAGCTGTCCCGAGGGGCTGTAGGGCGCCAGCTGCTCATAGCCATAGGGGTAGTGTCCCGGAGGATACAGCGTGTAGCGGCCCTGTGGATGCCACGAGCAGCTTACCACTGCCAACGGGAAGCGCGGCCCGGTTTTGCGCGAACGGGAGGTGACCTGCCCGCAGTTGCACGCTGCGGACTTCACACTCTACCCTCGCTCTGCTGATTCCGCCACCCCACACCTATGCCATCAAGCGTACAGCCAGAACCCCTTCACGCCGCCTTTGGGCGTGCTACGTAACATGTGGAGTGCCCGGGCGACAGCGGTGATGTTCGGCATATTCCAGACACTGCAACTCTACGAGATCAATCAGCACGAGTGGTTGGTAGGCTACCTGCGCGCGTGCGCCGAGGCGGGCGGGTATTCACGCCACAGGAGATCAGCGTTATGAAGGACTCGGTGGAAGAAGACACCACCGGCAATCCGGCGGAGATCGCGCGACAGGCGTGCCGCACGATCAAATGGTACAAACCGGACGGCAGTCTCAAGTGTCAGAGCATGCGCGAGGTGCTGCCGAAGATGGAAGCCGACGATCTGCTTGAGCTGCCCAGTGGCGGCGACAGACGGATAGTCCGTCTCCCCTTGCCCCGATCGTTCATACCGGCCGCACCGATCCCGGGGAGGAGATCTTCACTCCCGCCGGATGGCTGGCGCGGTTGTGGGTGACGGTGGTGGACTCGGATGAGCGGAAGTCACTGTGGAAAGAGTACATCGATCGGTGTCACCACCTGGGCCACACCCGCACGGCGGGGGCGACAATGCAGTACATCGTGAAGATCGACGATGGACCGGTGGCTCTGTTTGGATTCTCCGCTTCCGCCTACCGCATTGCACCGCGTGATCAGTGGATCGCTGGAGTGATCGGCAGCGCGTGGCACATCTTCATCTAGTGGTGAACAACAACCGGTTTCTGATTCTGCCGTGGATTTACTCGCGGAACCTTGGGTACCCGACTTCTGTCGATCATTGCCGGACGATTACCGGATGACTGGGAGCAGCGATATCGATATCGTCCGGTGATGCTGGAAACCTTTGTGGAGACCGATCGGTTCAACGGTACGTGTTACACAGCGGCCAACTGGACCCACGTCGGAACCACTGCCGGACGCGGCAGAAATGATGTGTCCAGGCAGCGACGGTTACCGAAGAAAGAGATATTCCTGTATCCGTTGGTTCGCCGTTTTCGGGATACCCTCTGCTTCGACTCTTCATGACATGCTCTTCGTACCATTGGTTTGGGTGAATGGTTACATAGGAGCCGCCAAGCTCGGCATGCGGTACGTGGGGATCGGGCCGAGAGAGTTGTCTCCGGACCCGGCGGTCATGGACGAGATCAAATCCAGGGCGCGTACGAGCGGTGCCGAGATCGAGTACACCGACTCGATCGAAACCGCCGTAGCGGGGGCGGATGTGATCTACAGCGATGTATGGGTGTCGATGGGTGAGGAAGAGCGGTTTGAAGAGCGGATTACACTCCTCCGCCCTTACCAGGTGACCATGGAAGTGCTGCGGTAAAGCGGCAACGGCGAGGTCATCTCCCTGCACTGCCTGCCGGCCTTCCATGGCATCGAAACCGAAATCGGCTCGGTGTAACTCCGGACGCTGGAGTAGCGCGATACCGCAGGGAACGCCGGTCGGTCTCGAGCGCCATCAACCCAACCGCCGGTGGAATCCGCGGTGGACTGCATCATACCGGGAGCTTCGAAGCGGCCGGCATTTCCCGCTGCCGCGTTTCGTCGCGCCGCTCCCGCCGCAAGCCTGTTTCACTTCTTTCTCACTACCCGTTGTGCCGCGGCAACGATGTGCTGCGCAGACAGGCCGTACTTATCGAGGAGCTGCCCGTAACCCCCGCTTTCGGCGAAGGTGTCCATGAGCCCCAACGACTCGAACGGTACCGGACAATTGACAAGACAGAAGTGGGCCAGCTCATATCCAAGCCCGTTCCTCTGCTGGTGGTTTTCGGCCACCACGAGACCATTCGTCTTCCTGATCGATTGCAGAATACGTTCTTTGTCGTATGGCTTGATGGAATACAAGTCGATCACATCAGCCTCGATTCCCTCTTTGGACAGCTGCTCAGCAGCCGCGAGCGCCTGAAACAGAATATCACCGTATGACACGAGCGTAACGTCCTTGCCCTCACGCAAGAGCTTGCTTCCGCCCAGGGGAAATACCTCGTCCGGTCCATAGATCTCAAATAGAGGATCCCTCATCAAGCGATTAAAAACCGGTCCGTGAATCTCGAAGCTCGTCCGCACCATCGCTGCGGCAGCCGTCGGATCGGCCGGGCAGAGAACTTTCATGTTCGGCAAGGTCGTCATGTTGGCGATATCTTCGGTTGCCTGGTGAGTCACGCCATCGACAGCCGCCGTGATGCCACCGTGCGATGAGAGTATCTTGACATTCAGATTGGGGTAACAGATGAATGATCTTACTACCTCGAGCGCACGCATGGTAATGAACACCCCATAGCCGCCCACCAGTACGTTTCTTCCGGATGCCGCCAGCCCGGCAGCGACCGCGAATGCCCCGACTTCTGCGATCCCCAGATTGAAGTATCGTTCGGGGTACTTGTCACCGAAGAGGTGGGTGTAGGTGGAGTATCCGATGTCCGATTCGAGAACAAAAAAATCCCGGTGTTCCTGCGCATACGCCAGCAGGCCTTCGGCAAACGCCTGACGCGTCGGTTTTTTGGCCTTGACTCGTTCAACCGTCATCTTGATCCCCTCCACGGAGCAACTCGTTTCTGGCCGCAGCGTACTGTTCCTCGGTCGGCGGTTTCCCGTGCCAGTACTGTTCATTCTCCATGAAACCGACCCCTTTCCCTTTTACCGTATCCGCAACGATACAAAACGGCGAGCCTGCATGCGCGCCCGCTTGTTCGAGCGCACTCAGCACCTCCTCCATGTTGTGCCCGTTTATGCGCTTCGTATTCCAGCCGAACGCCTCAAATCGAGACTCTATCGGTTCGACATCCATGATCTCGTCGACAAAGCCGTCGTTCTGGATCCCATTTCTGTCGACGATGGCGATCAGGTTGTCCAGCTTGTATTTGCGCGCAGTCTGTGCGGCTTCATACACAACACCTTCCTGAATCTCGCCATCCCCCAGAAGCGCGTAAACGTTGTAGTTCCTGCCGCCGGCCTTGGATTCGAGAGCTATACCCACAGCCTGACCGAATCCCAGGCCGAGCGAACCCGTGGTGACGTCGACTCCCGGCGTTTTTGCGATCGGGTGTCCTTGCAGTATGCTTTCGAACCGCCGGAGCGTCATCAAAGTCTCCATCGGAAAGAATCCCCGAAACGCGAGGCACGCATACAGGACCGGACACGTGTGTCCCTTTGACAGAACGAACCGATCTCGCTGGGGCCAATCAGGTTCATCCGGCCGGATTCTCAATACCCTGAAGTACAACGCCGCCATGATCTCAGCTGCCGAGAACGAGCCGCCAATGTGCCCGGACTGTGCGGTGTAAACCATCTCGAGTACGGCAAGTCGAAGCTTGCGGGCGATATCGGTTAGCTCATCCGCCGGTGTGGCAAGCGTCCGTTTTGCTTTATCCATAACGCTCTCACTCCTCGCTCATTCGATCTGCGATCTTCTCTCCGGCAGCGCTGCCGTTCCATTATCCGCGTCTTAAGGATCCACGCTTTTCACCGAACCGGGCGTTGGCCGGCGGTGTCACGCATCCACCTGCGCTCCATGAGCAGAAGCGGCGGCGACGGTACGCGAACTCTCTTCCGGCCCGGTTCGTTCATTATCGCATACTCAGTAGCTCCAGCAAGAACAAGACCATGCGGGGCCAGTAGGTTACGGCGGCGAGCACGATCACTCCCGCCACAAAAAACCATCTTGCCTGCCGCAGAGAATCGTACAGGTTACACCCGGCAATCTTGTTCGCGAGGTGCAAACAGAGCCCCACCGGCGGTGTGACCAACCCCAAGCCGAGGTTGACGACGACGATCACCCCGAAATGAATGATATCGATTCCGAAACGCGCCGCCACCGGCCACAGGACCGGAACAAAGATCACGATTGCAGCGTTCGCCTCGATGAACATGCCGATAACGATAAGCAGCACGTTGATCAGCAGAAGCACGACCAACGGGTTAGTGGTCAGCGCCAGTATCGCCTCGGAAAGAACCATCGGCGCGTGGTTGATTACCAGCAGCCACGAATAGAGCTTCGCCGTGGCGATCACGATCATTATAGAGGCGACGAGCAGGGCCGAGGACACGACAACCTCCCGAAGCTTCGAAAGACTGTTGATCCCTCTGTAGATGAAAACGCCTGCAAAGAGCGCGTACACTGCGGCTACCGCGGCTGACTCGGTCACGGTAAACACGCCGGAAACGACACCGCCGACGACTATCACCGGCATGACCAGTGCCCAGACAACCTCCCCGAGGCTTCGAAGCTTTTCCTTCCAATTCAACCTGGCTGAGCGCGGGAAGCCCTCACGGATCGCAATATACGCCACTCCGGCCATGAGACTTAATCCGTATATGACTCCCGGAATAGCTCCGCCGATGAACAGCTGTCGAATCGACGCTCCGGTCGTGATGCCGTACACCACCATCGTGATGCTCGGCGGTATGATCGGCCCAACGACGCTGGAGAAGGCGGTGACCGCGGCCGAAAACCCGCGACCATAGCCCTGCTTGACCATCGCCGGGATCAAGATCCCCCCTATCGAGGAGGTGTCCGCGACCGCCGACCCTGATATACCCCCGAAAAACATACTCGCCAGCACATTGATTTGCGCCAACCCGCCGCGTACCCGGCCGACTATCGCGTTACTGAACGTCACGATTCGGTCGGTCGTTCCCCCAACGTTCATCGCCTTTCCGGCCAACACGAACAACGGAATCGCCAGTAGAGGGAACGAATCTATGCCGGAGAAGATGCGCTGTACGATGACCGCGACTCTGATGTCCTGCAGGACGAGAGCCACGAACACACTCGTGATGCCGAGCGAAGCCGCTATCGGGAGTCCCAGTCCAGCCAGCACGAAGAACATGACGAGCAGAACGACCAGGTTAGTCACAGCTTGACCCTTTGAGACCTTTCGCGTGCCCTCTGAAGGCAGTCTGGACCGTGTCCAAGAGGCCTTCAAGCAGGAAAGGGATTATGACGACAGGCCCGACGACAAAGCTCCAAATGACAATGGTCATGGAGACACCGAGCCCCACGAGTGTCTGCGTTCGGGCGATCGGCAGGAGACGCACCGCGGAAACAGCCACGACGATCATGAACCCTATCTCCAGCACCTTAAATAAAACTGCGAGGCCCGCCGTGAACGTCCGATTTCTCATGAAGTGTTCCAAGAAATCAACGCGGATCTCCTCGCGCCGCCGGGCTACCACTCCTAGACTAATGAGCGTAAGCCAGACCGTCCCGTACCGGGCGATCTCGGATGCCCAGGGCGTCGAGACGTTCATAACGTAGCGATAGTACACCTGCAACACCAGCACTACGGTGACCAACAATAGCAACGCTGCAGCCGCGCTGAGAATAAGCTTTTCCAAGACGTCAAGCAGTCTTCTCATCGCTCACCCCTGAACTCCGTAATCATTGTCTTGATGGTATCGCCGTCACGTCCGTGCGCCAGATCATCGATCTGGACGGCAGCTTGATCAAGCGAAACCCGCCTGGAAATCAACTGTTGCAGGCTCGAGCACGTATCCCCGCTTTGCAAATGGCGCAACGACATCTGCCAATCAGTGCGGTTGTACATAGCCGTCCCGATTACCGTGCGCTCGAATTGCTGAATTTTATGCGTGTCGATCTGAACCGGTCTTCCCAGCGTGGCGATGAGGATCACCTTGCCCCGGCGGGTGCAGAGGGTGAGCCCGAGGTCGATCGCCTCTTCCTTGGGCACGGTAACGAAAACGACGTCGAGCCCCTCGGGAGCATCCCTGAGAACCTCATCTCTAACCTCTACCTCGTCGGCGTTGTATGCGGCGTCCGCGCCGAGTTTCCGAGCCGCTTCGAGCTTCGCCGCGCTGATATCGGTCACCACGACCGGGCCGACGGAAAGGGGTTTCAATGCGAGAAGCGTGGCAAGCCCTATCGTCCCGGTGCCGACGATCCCGATGCTCTCCCCCTCCCCGACTGCCGCACGCCGGACGGCGTGCACGCCGACGTTATACGGTTCCAGCAGGGCCGCGATCTCCCACGAGACGTCATCCGGGATCACGTAGCACATAGAGTCTCTGACGACGATATACTCGGCGAAGCCGCCGATCCAGTCGCCGACCCCGATCAATCCCTTCTTCACGCATTGCTGATACTCGCCGGCACGGCAATACCGGCAGCTACCGCATCCCAGATGCGGCTCCACCGCAACTCGATCGCCGACTCGTACCTGACGAACCTCGTCGCCGACTTCCACCACCGTTCCGGCGCACTCGTGCCCGGTGATAACCGGAGGTGTGCGGTACGGATGAAGCCCTTTGTAGGCCGCCACGTCGCTCGCGCAGATTCCGCACGCTTCCACCCGAACGATCAACTCACGAGCGCCCCGAATCACGGGGCGCTCCACCTCAATCACTTCTGCTTCGAGTGGCCTCGGAAACCGCAGCGCTCGCATTCTCACATCCTCGATGGTTTCTCCTCGTCACCTATGGTGCCAGCGCGTCTACTGCGGCGAAGAAATCAGCGAGTCTCGGATAATCCTCGCGAACGGGCCTGACGATCTCAGCCCACCTTCGAATCTCGGCATCGGAGAGCGTTATAATATCGACATCCTCCATTTCGTAGAGCTTCGCGAGTATCTCCTGCTCTTCCTTGTCTATGAGGTCGTTATAGAGACGAGAGGCCTGTTCGGCCGCGACCTCGACCGCCGCCCGGACGTCCTCAGGCCAAGAATCGAAGGTCTCTCCCCAAAACTGGAAGTTGAACGCACCGTGGACGTGTTCGGTGAGGGTGATGTACGGAGCAACCTCATACATGCTGTCGTAATAGATGACCTGGAACGGGTTCTCCTGCGCATCGATAACCCCTTGCTCGAGGGCACCGAACACTTCCGGGAAATCCATCGACAACGGGGCTGCGCCAAGCCGCTCCCAAGCCTTGATCGCCGCCAGAGAGCCGGGGATTCGGATCTGCAGACCTTCAAGATCATCGCGCGCTCTCACCGGGCGTACGGCGGTGAGATTTCGTGCGCCTCTGTACATGCTGCCCAACAGGAGGAATCCGGTTTCTTCCTCGAACGCGCTGACAAAATCGCGTCCTACCTCGGTATCAAACCAGACCTTCTCCCAGTGCTCCCTATTCAGGTACGTGTAAGGCAAAAACCCGAGGGCCGCACTGTCCGAGTACCGCTCGAGGGTGCCAATATCCTCTATCACGATATCGGTAGTACCGATCTGCAGACCTTCCTGCATCTCCCGCCAGTTGCCGAGCGCCGAGGCGGGGTAGAGCTCGACGATCACCCGCCCGTCGGTCTCACTTTCTACGACCTTTTTGAACTCCTCGGACGCCACCTGCCGGAGGTCATCCACCGCACCGCCGTGTCCGAGCCTGATGGTAATCACATCCGGTTCCGCGGTACCGCGTGCAAAAACCAGAACGGCCGAAACCAGCACCGCGACCAACACAAGAACAGACAATCGAATCTTGTTTTTCATGCCCCCTCTCCCTATTCGCCGACTCCGTCGGCGTAGTCGTTTTCTTGTGGATCAGCCACCGCCGGGCCGGTGACCTCCACCTTGACCAAAACCAATGAACCGCCTCCAGTGTTCGAAGGCGGCAACTACACAGCGTTGGGCCTGATCACGGCTTCGCATCTTGAGAGCGTCGAGGACTGCTCGATGATCATGAATCGCATGCGCTGTCCCATCCGGGCTCGTGAGGTGCGCTTTCATAGACGGCGCAAACAATCGGAATACGAGCTTCGCGAGCTCCTCGATGGCGTCGTTTCGGGTAATGCGCGCCAGAGTGAGGTGAAACTCGACATCAGCCTGTACGACCTCATCCGCGTCGAGAGGCGCACGTCCAGTCATGCTCTCAAAAACAGTCCTTTTCTCCTCGAGCGCGTCGAAGTCTTCGGGCGTAGCCTTTTCAATTACCAGCTCGGCGATACCGGATTCCAGAACGTGCCGCAGCTCCACGAGATCTTGTGAAGTCTCGAGACGAGACAAGAGGGGGAAGAGAACCCAGTCGAACGGCATTTTGTACGATTCGGCGACATACGTGCCGTCACCCTGCCGCCGTTCGAGAATGCCGAGCGTTTGCAGAACCTTGAATGCTTCTCGAATGGAGTTACGGCTCGCCCCCAACTGGGCCGCCATTTCGATCTCACCGGGCAGCTTATCCCCCGGCTTCAGTTTCCCGGAAAGCATCCGGTCGAGCAGCTGGCGAAGCAAGGTATCGACGGTGTTCTGTCTGTTTATCGGTTCGAGATCCAACGCCACGACGGAAATTCCTCTCTTGACATCCAAGAAATGTAGGATATCCTACATATAACGTTTTTGCAACAACAAATTTCGCCGATCCGGCTGAAGTCGTGCTTGATGCCGGCCGGAGACCGAGAGCAAGATCCAAAAGGAGTTAGATATGTTTGACCTCAGCGGGCGGGTCGCTTTGGTTACAGGCGCAGGGTCACAACGAGGAATCGGACAGGCGATCGCGCGGGCCCTTGCCGCTCAAGGGGCGGCAGTAGCCGTAGCGGACATTGAGGCGGCCGGGGCGGAACGTATTGCGACTGAGATCGAGAGCTCCGGCGGTATCGCGCGATCTTATGTACTCGACGTCACCGACGAACGCGCCGTTCAGACGGTCGTCGATCGAATCATCCGAGACTTAGGCGCCCTCGACATTCTCGTGAACAACGCCGGAATTACCCAACCGATCTCGGTCAAGGATATGACGCTTGCAGACTGGAATCGAGTAATGACGGTGAACGCCACCGGAACCTTCCTGTGTTCCCGCTCGGCGATTGTTCATATGCAGAGCAGGCGGTTCGGTCGGATCATCAACATAAGCTCCGTCTCCGGAAAACGCGGCGGGGGAGTCTACGGGGGTGCCCACTACTCGGCGGCTAAGGCGGCTATCCTCGGCTTTGCCAAGGCTCTCGCGCGGGAAGTGGCGCCGTCCGGGGTCACCGTAAACTCGGTGGCACCCGGCCTCATCCTGACCGACATTCGCGGCGGTGTGGAGTCGGAAGCCGAGCAGTGCGAAATCTCGCGTGATATACCGCTCCAACGTATCGGACTGCCGGAGGAAGTCGCCGCGACGGTGTGCTTCCTCGCGTCAACGGAAGCTGGCTACATTACCGGCGAAGAGGTCGATATTAACGGCGGCTCTCATATCGACTGAAGACCATCCGTGCCGCAGATACAACCGAAGTCACGCCGCCGGCACACCGATTTTACAAGAGGAGCCTGGGAAGCTGGAGTACGACATGCCGGAACACGTCACGATGAATCGCCTTCCGCGAATCATATTCGGAAATAACTCGTCCGAGATGATTGCACGAATCTGCGAGACCGCCCGTTTGAAGCGGGTGATGGTGGTGTGCGACGGAGCCCTCATTACCGCCGATGTAGTCGGCCGCATGCTCACGCAGATGCAAGAGTCGGGACTCATCGCGTCCGTGCTCGATCACGTGATACCCGATCCGCCAAGCAGTCTTGTCGACGAGTACGCTCAACTGGCCCGCGATCACGAAGCCGACAGTGTCGTTGGAATCGGCGGAGGGAGCTCGCTGGACATCGCCAAAGGCGTCGCAGTGCTGCTGCGGAACGGGGGCGGCATCTCGGATTACGCCGGTGTAGACACCGTTCCTCACCAGGCGGCGTCGCTGATCTTGGTTCCGACGACCGCCGGCAGCGGCTCTGAAGTGACGAATGTCGCCGTCTACAGCGATGACCGCGGCAACAAATTCGGCGTCGTCACCCCGCATCATATTGCCGAGATCGCCGTCCTCGATCCTTTGCTGACGACCGGTCTGCCGCCCGAGCAGACTGCTTTTACCGGTCTCGACGCGCTTGCGCACGCTCTCGAGTCTTACGTCGGAAAATACAATTCGTTTCTGACCGAACCGTATGCGCTTCAGGCCATCGAGTATGTGGCCCGCTATCTGCCGAGAGCCTACGAGGACGGTTCGGATCTCGCCGCCCGGGAGCACCTGCTGCGGGCGAGTTTGCTCGCCGGAATCAGCTTCACGAACACCCAGACCGGCGGCGCCCACGCCTGTGCGCTTGCGCTGGGAATCGCGGCAAAACTGCCGCACGGCAAGGCGGTGACGCTGATGCTCCCGGAGGTCGTCCGATTCAACGGACCTGCCGCGGAGGAGAAATTCGCACGCATCGGCCGCCTCTTGAGCCTCGATACCGGGAAGCTCTCCGCTGACCGGGCTGCCGAATCGGTGGCTGCCGCGATTGAGCACCTTGCGGCGAAACTCAACGTCGAGCTGGGTCTGCATCGCTACGGCGTCACCCGGGATCACGTATCGACGATTGCCGAGCTGGCTTTCGGAAACGAACGGATCTGGAAGAACAACCCTCGCGAACCGGCTCTCGAGGACGTCGAGATGATTATTTCGAGATCGTTATGAGAAGGGGGTATCACATTGTCCCAAGATTACGCGGCAGGCTTGATTGACCGGGCGAGAACGGCATTCAGGTGGTACGAGTACGCCGACCAGAAAAAGGTCGACCACATCTGTGCGCGCGTCGCCTGGGCCGGTTGCCGGGAGTCCTTCGCTGCGCGAATCGCTGAGCTTGCGTACGAGAAGACCGGGCTCGGCGACTATCATTCGAAGTTCCTCAAGATGCGCAATAAGCTGAAAGCAATCTACGCCGACACCAAGGGAGCTCGAACCGTTGACATCGTCCATCATGACAAGGAGAAGGGTATCATCGAGTACGCGAAGCCGGTCGGCGTGATTGGGGCTCTCATTCCCGTCACCAACCCTGAGATCACGCCGTTTATCAAAGCGGTCTGGGCGCTCAAGACCCGAAATGCCATCGTCCTATCCCCCCATCCTGGCGCACTGGAGGTAAATGAGCTGGCCGTGTCTGAGATCCGCTCGGTGCTGAGCCGCAATGGATACGCGGAGGATCTCGTCATCGGCGTACAGGAGCCTGGAATCGAGAACAGCAAGAACCTCATGCGCCAATGCGACCTGGTCCTGGCAACCGGAGGCGCGGGGCTGGTACGGGCCGCCTACTCCAGCGGAAAGCCCGCCTACGGTGTGGGCACCGGCAATGCCGTTTTGATCGTTGACGAGACCGCCGACATCTCCGACAGCGCAAAAAAAATACGAGATTCCAAGACATTCGATCTTTCCTCGGGATGCTCCGCGGACAACAGCTGCCTCGCACGGGATTCGATCTACGAGGAGCTTATCAGCGAGCTCAGCTCGAACGGCGGCTGCCTGATACGAGCGAACACGGAAGCAAAAGCTCGACTGTGCAAAACGATGTGGACCGAGAAGAATGTCTTGAACCGTGAGATCATTGCGCAGCCGGCCCGCCGGATCGCCGAGAAGGCCGGCATACCGGTTCCGGCCGATACCGAGTTCCTGGTGGTCGAGGAACACGGAATCGGCGACGAGTATCCATTCTCGCGCGAGAAACTCTCACCGGTGCTGACGTTGTACAGGTGGGACGATTTCGACACAGCCGTTCGCATGGTAAACGAAATCACCGCCAACTGCGGTACCGGCCATTCGTGTGCCATCCACTCACAAGACGACGCCAGAATACGAGAGCTTGCGCGCCGGGTAAGGGTGGCCCGGGTAACGGTAAACCAGGCACACGCCTTGGCCAACAGCGGCTCGTGGCACAACGGTCTGGTTAACACCGCAACCCTCGGCTGCGGCACGTGGGGCGGGAACATCGTAAGCGAAAACGTGTACTACCGGCACTTGCTGAATACGACGAGAGTCGCTTACCCGATGCAACGGGATGTTCCGAGCGATGAGGACGTTTTCGGAAAGGATGTGATTAGTGAGTTCGCTTAGCCGAATCGGGGGAATATGACCGTGGATTTGCCGGATAGCGTGAGGATAGTCGAGGTCGCTCCACGCGACGGGTTTCAGAACACGCGAGCCTTCATTCCGACCGGCCGGAAAGTACACATCATCGAAAACCTTCTCGAAGCAGGCCTTAAGGAGATGCAGATCGGTTCGTTCGTAAGCGCGCGAGCGATACCCCAGATGAAAGACGCGAACGACGTCGTAACGACAATTCTCTCCCGTCATGACGCAGACGGTCTCAGTGTTCTCGTACCGAACATGAACGGCGCCAGACGGGCCGCCGATGCGGGAATCGGCGAGATCACCTACGTAATCTCGGTAACCGAACCGCATAATAGGGCCAACGTCAAACGCGGGGTCGCCGAGTCGTTTGATGAGTTGCGCGGCATCATCGCATCGCCCGAGTTTCGTTTTCGCAGGATCAAGTTGGACCTCGCAACCGCGTTCGGCTGCCCGTTCGAAGGACGGACACCTCAGTCACTCGTTCTGGAACGGGTCGCCGCGGCGCGGGAAATGGGCATTCGTGATATCTGCCTCTGCGATACCATCGGAACCGCGACCCCGAAACAAACCCGGGACTTGCTCGAGCTGCTCGGCGGTAGCTGCCCTGAGGTGACATTTCGAGCTCACTTTCATGACACCCGCGGGGCAGGGATCGCAAACAGCCTTACGGCGATCGATGCCGGAGTTCGCATCATTGAAACGAGCGCAGCCGGCATCGGCGGCTGCCCTTTCGCACCCGGGGCGGCGGGGAATACCGCCACCGAAGACCTCGTATTCGTGCTCGATGCGATGGGTGTGAACACGGGAATCGACCTTTCCAAACTCATTCGTGCCGCGAAAGATCTGGTTCGACAAATAGAGGATCCTGGTGCGAGCGGCCACCTCATTCATCTGGACGACGACAAACTGTTTCCGCCGGGCTTGTATCGAGCGGCGGGAAGATGAATGACCGAATGGCGCCTCGGCTTAGAAGAGGTTGCCTGTTGCGTCGAACTCGAGCTCGCGAGGCGCAGCCAGTAGGCTCATCTTCGGATGGGCTTCCACCTCGGGAACGAGATCCTCAAAGACGAGAATCTCGTCGACATGGGCCGAGTTCCTTATGCGGACGACGCGCGGCCCCTCAGAGCCTGTGCGTAAACGTTCGCGTTTCCCACGGGGCTCTGTGATAGTCAACAGAGCAGGTGCTTGAACTCGGGGTGTAACGGATAGAGGTAGATGTCTTTAATTGGAAGGGCTGCCTGGTTAAACTGGAGGGCAAACGCATTTGGAGTTCAGGGGTTGAAAAGCACCTTCTCCGTGTAGCGCTAGTCCCAGCCGGCGAGCAATCGCTTGCCGGCTATGCTGCGCTTACAGGTCTGCTCTCGCTTGAGTAGGCTCAACGTCAGATGACGCAGCACCGCGAAGTTCTCAGCCGAGTTGTCCTTGCGTTTGCGGCATTCATCCTCGCGGAACGCCATATCGAGCACCCAGTGCAACGAGTTCTCAATACCCCAATGCGCGCGAACCGCGTGGCCCAACGCTTCGGCGACGGGAGGCAAGCTCGAGATGAAGTGGCGAACCTCCTCACTTTCACTCTTGCCGATGATGCGCTTGGAGCGCACCATGGAAATACTGCGGAACCCCCTTCCAGTCTTGTCTGCCGGAAAGCCACTGGATTTTGCCGCTCGCCCAACACTCACGCACCTCAACTCTGCCGTGGCCGCGATCTACGCTCTTGTAGTAATCGATCTCGCTCTCTTCGTCCTTGCACTTGTCGCTGCCCTGTCCCTTTCACGAGTGAGCTCATCGGCAAAGTACTGCGCTACCTCCTCTTCGAGCGTTGCGTGATTGCCCTTCAGCGCGAGCACGTACTCACCGTCGCCGTCGATAATCCGGCCGGCAATGCCTTTCTGGGTTCCCATCGCGTCGATAGTGACCACACAGCCGCTGAGCTCAAGCACTTCAAGCAGCTCAGGGGTTGCAGTGATCTCGTTAGACTTCTCATCCACCCGCCGCCCGCCGAGCGTCAGTCCGGCTCTCGACGCCCACGCGCTTACCATCTGCAGCGCCGGGGTAGCGCTCGTTGGGCGCTTCAGGATCGAGTTTTGCGAACACCCGCACGAAGGTATCGTGGGAGGGAATACCGCGCGGCAGATCGAGATACTTACCAAGCCGCCGTTCTTTCGCCTTGGCAAACGTTTCCACGTCTTCCCACTTTTCCGCCCCACACATCGTCGCGCAGATAACGATGAACAGTATGTCTATGAGGTTATGCCGCCTGTTATCTTCGCGTGGATCCGGCATGCTGGCGAAATGATCAATGATGTTCGCTGTTCTCATCAAGTCCCTCCAAGGTGGTCGATCTAGGAGGGAGTGTTTCTTGCTCTGCGGGCTAGCGTCTAGTACTAGACAGATGTTTACTAGTCATGCGTTCAGTGGCATCTGCGTTAGCCCTGGTGCTAAGCCGACGTGGCATTGCGTCCAAAGAGGCTCGGACGGATACGAACCAAGTGAGTCACTGACCCACAGTGTGGCTGGAGCCGAAAAGGAGAAGCTTCCTGTAACGTTAACCGAACAGGTCATCGGAGAGCTCTCGCTACACCGTGCAGGAAGCGCTCCGAACGCCGGAAACGATAAGCAGGATCAAGCGCTCCGAGAAGCGCAATCCGATCCTTAGCCGGCTCACCGAACCGCAGCGAACAGCTTTCACGGCACCGCGACTCAAACTGGCAGGCCCGGCATAGCCACAATTCCCCCGGGAAGTCAAGGAGATAACTATTAACAAAACGTCGATGAGCTTGTGTTGCTGATTGTCTTCCCACGGATGCGGCATATCGCCGAAGACGTACTTACTACTCATCCATGGAGTAACGTCTGCGCTTGTCCCGTCTCCCCTGGTAAACCTGATTGACAGGCTTGCACAATTCTTGCGACTCTCCTATGCAAATCTACGCTTTTCAAAAAGGAGTGTTTGCGTATGACAAATACAATTCGAGTGGTTCGCACCGGCTTGGCCGTTGCGCTTATGCTCGGTGTAGCTGCCGCAACCGGTTTTGCCGGCGGCGCGCCCGAGCCTGAAGGTGATCCCGTTCCCGAGATCACGATCTACACCACAACCGAATCCTACGACCCAATTCGCTACGAAGCGGCGTTTATGATCCAAGACGCGTGGGAGGAGCTCGGTTTTCAGGTGAATGTTGAGCCGATGGAGTTCTCCACGCTGCTGCAGTACTTCTACGATGAGCAGGACTTCGACGCCACGATCCTCGGCTGGTCAGGGCGCGTTGACCGCCTCGACCCACAGCACTTCCTCGGCACCCTTCATGGTGAGCAGATTGACTTGGGGGCCAACAACCCGGGCGGCTACGTAAACCGCGAGTACGACGAGCTGTACGTACGGCAGGAACGCGAATTTGATCCGGACGCGCGCCGCGAGATCGTGCTGCAAATGCAGGATATCGCCGCCTCAGACGCCCCGCTAGACGTACTGTTCTACCGCGACGAGGTTGTCGGCTACAACAACGAGCGCTTTGAAAACTTCGTAGCAATGGCCGGCGAGGGCATCTACAACGAGTGGACACCGTACGAAGTGACTCCGCTCAGCGACGATTTGATGCTCACGATTGGAACGTCGCAGGAGCCCGACACCATCAATCCACTGGACTCTACTTCAGTCTGGGGCTGGAAGTTCATGCGCATGTACTACGATAAGCTGGTGCGCTTGACACCGGATATTGAGCCCGAGCCGTGGGCGGCGCAAGAGATTATCGAGGTAGACGACCGCACGGTCGATGTGATCGTCCGCGACGGCATGACGTTCCACGACGGTGAACCGGTGACGGTGGAGGACGTGAAGTTCAGCTTCGACTACTTCATCGACAACGATTTCGCATACTTCCGCCCATTCTTCGGCCCGATCGACAGCGTTGAAGTGCTGGATTCCAGCACAGTCCGTTTCCACCTCGCCGAGCCGTACTCCCCGTTCATCACCGTGACGCTTAGCCAGATCGTGATCCTGCCCGAGCACATCTGGGGCAACATCGACAATCCGGCCGACCTGGCACCCGACGATATCCCAACCGTCGGCAGCGGTCCGTTCAAGTTCGACACCTACGATCGCGGCGAGTACAAAGCACTGAAGGTGTTCGAAGATCACTTCAGCGCCGGCGATATCGCTATCGAGGGTATCGACTACATCACCTACGCTGATTCCGAGGGCGTATTCACCGCTCTTCTTACCGGCGAGATCGACATGAACGCTTGGCGCATGGAGCCGGGTCAGATTCCGATCGCTGAGGCCGAGGACCACATTTCGGTGATTACCGTGGGCGACTTCGGGTATTATCACATGACCTACAACCTCCGCCGCGCTCCGTTCGACGAAGTGCAGGTGCGCAGAGCGCTGGCGCACGCCATCGATCGCAACACCATCATCGACGTACTGCTTGAAGGGCGCGGTGAGGCAGGTTACTCGGTGATCGCACCAATCAACACGTTCTGGCATAACCCCGACGTCGAACGCTTTGATTTTGATCTCGAGCGCGCCCGTCAGCTGCTCGAGGAAGCCGGATACACCTGGGACGCCCAGGGTCGCATTTACGCCCCGCAGAGCTAACACCCGGCACACTGCTCGCGCCGCGGGAACGTCTGTTCTTGCGGCGCATCGTTTTTCCCACTTCCGGCCGCAGCGGTAGTGTATCAAGGAGCCACCTGCGATGACACGCCTTATCGTCAGCAAACTACTGCAGATGCTGTTCACGCTCTGGGTAATCTTGACGGTACTGTTCTTTCTGTTTCGTCTCGGACTCCCCGATCCCACGGTGGCATTGGTTACCGATGGCTTGTCGCCTGAGGACCGTGCAATTGTTACCGAACGCTTCGGACTGGATCGACCGTTACCCGCGCAGTACGTTATCTACTTGGGCAATGCCTTAACCGGCGAGTTCGGCCGCTCGTTTCACTACAACGCACCGGTGACTTCTATCGTCGGCGAGCGGGTAGCCAATACGCTCGTGCTCATGCTCCCCGCGATTCTGATCTCATACACCATAGGACCGCTGTTGGGCGTGCTGTTGGCCTGGAAACGAGGCTCCAAACTGGAGGCGGGTGGGATAACCGCCGGTCTTGTACTCCGGTCCGCGCCCATGTTCTGGGTTGGCATGTTGGTAATCATGCTGTTCGGAATACAGCTCGGATGGTTCCCGACAAGCGGCATGCGGACTTTTCCCTATGAGGCGGCAAATTTCTTTGAGAAAATCTTCACCCTGGATTTCCTGCATCATCTGATCCTGCCGACGATCGTGATCACGCTGTATTACACCGGCCTGCCGATGCTGATCATGCGCAACACCATGCTTGAGGTGATGGGCGAGGATTTCATCGAGTTCGCTGGAGCACGCGGGCTTTCCAGGGCCCGTGTTATGTACCGGCACGCCGCGCGCAACGCGCTCCTGCCGGTTGTGACTCAAGCGGCCGTCACCGCAGGGCTGGCCGTGGGCGGGCAAGTTGTCGTTGAGGTGGTGTTCTCATGGCCCGGCTTGGGTCTCGAGATGTTCAACGCCGTCCGTACCAGCGACTACCCACTCGCGCAAGCGGCATTCATGTTGATGGCCGCGATTATTCTGGTACTGAACTTCGCCGCGGATGTGATCTACGGGCGACTCGACCCGCGCGTGAGCTACACCAGCGAAGGGGCCGGGGTATAACATGCAAGAGACCCTACACCTCCTGTGGCGTGCCATCAAGCAGGACCGTCTGGCGACCTTCGGCGTGCTGGTGGTGACTATCCTGGTCCTTGTAGCGTTGTTCGCACCTGTGCTTGCCACCCACGATCCGTACGCCATGACCGAGCGCGTGGAAGGAACCGCACTTTGGGTCCGCGGCGAACAGGTGCAAATCCAGGAGGGTATCGCCGCCGACACCCTGTTCTCGGTGTCGGCCGACGGGCCTGACAGCTATGTCGCCGCCGGCGCCGGCGGACACGTCATGCGCTATGCAGATGGTGAGTGGAGCCCCGTCGCGACACCCACCACCGAGACGCTTCGGGCGATTTCGGCCGCCGCCGCGCGCTCAATAGCCGTCGGTCACAATGGGACCGTCCTATGGTACATCGACGGGGTGTTCGAGCAGGTTCCGGCCCCGACCGAAGCCGATTTGTTCGGCGTATCGCTCACTGAGGACGGAACCGCGCTGGCGGTGGGCGAGAGCGGCACGGTGCTGCACCTCGACGGCGATGAGTGGCGCACGCTTGAGGTGCCGGTCGCACGTGATCTGCACGCGGTAGCGTTGCTCTCGTCTGATTACGGCTACATCGTCGGCGC
Source organism: Spirochaetaceae bacterium (assembly GCA_003556605.1). Lineage (GTDB taxonomy): Bacteria > Spirochaetota > Spirochaetia > DSM-27196 > SLAA01 > B1Sed10-166. The sequence goes on along the minus strand of PWQX01000013.1, from coordinate 23,208 downwards.
ACGGGGGACGCTCCTGCGGTTCGACGGCCAACAGCTTGCAGAGGTTGTTTCACCGACGTTTCGCGACCTTATCAATATCGCGCTGTTCGATAGAAGTGCCGGTTACGCAGTCGGCGAGCGCGGTACGGTACTGCGTTACCGTGAAGGCGAATGGGTTGAAGAGCGGGGACCGCTTTCCCGTACCCTGCGATCGGTCGCGATGTCAAGCGCCGAGGAAGCGCTGGTGGTCGGAACGCATGGTGATATGATGCGGCGTTCGGGCGGCACCTGGCAGCAAGTTGCAACCGGTTATAGCCGCCACTTTCGCGGAGTTACGAGCGACGGCGACACTGCCGTGGCTGTCGGGACCGACCCGTACATCAACTCCCTCGCACATCCGTCCCCGGAGCACTACTTCGGCACAACGCACAACGGTCGCGACATCTACAGTCAGGTCATCCATGGAAGCCGTACTGCATTGGTGGTGGGCTTTGTCGCCGCGCTGATGGTCACCGTGATCGGAACCAACGTCGGCCTGTTCTCCGGCTATGTGCGCGGGCGCACTGACAACGTGCTGATGCGTATCGTGGACATCATGTACGCGCTACCGCTCGAGCCCTTTGCGATGGTTCTGGTGCTGCTGGGGAGACCCGGCATTCACATCATCATCTTGGCGGTTGGGCTGCTCACCTGGCGCACGACTGCACGGATCATCCGCTCGCAAGTCTTATCGCTCGCCGACCGCCCCTTTGTGAAAGCGGCTCGAATAGCCGGCGCTTCCCCACTCCGCATCATCTACAAGCACATCGCCCCGAACGTTCTGCCGTTGGCGTTTTTGCAGTTGGCGGTTGCGATGGCATTCGCGATCACTGCCGAGGCAACACTGAGCTTCCTCGGGCTCGGCCCGCCACGGCTGTACTCGTGGGGTACCATTCTGCACCAGGCGCGTTTGTCCGGGGCGTGGCGCACGGCGTGGTGGTGGGTCATCCCTCCCGGCGTACTGATTATGCTGACCGTTGTGTCGGTGTTCTTCATTTCGCGCGCTCTTGAGGTAATCGCCAATCCACGGCTCTCGAGGAGATAACGCATGTTGCTTGAGATACAGGAACTCAAAACGTACTACAGCGCGCGCGGACAAGAAGTCCGCGCGGTGGACGGTGTCTCCTTGTCGTTGGACAGCGGCGAAAACCTCGGTCTCGTCGGCGAGTCCGGCTGCGGCAAAACTACGCTGGCGAAGTCCTTGCTGCGTATCAACGGGCCCAACGCCCGCATCGCCGGCGGCAACGTCGTGTTCAAGGGCCGCAATCTTACCGCACTCACGGAGCCGGAGATGCGCAAGGTGCGGTGGAGCGGGATCTCGATGGTGGCGCAGAGCGCTATGAACTCTCTGGACCCGGTGTACACCGCCGGCGACCAGATGCTCGAGACACTGCAGTTGCACACCAACGCGACCGCTCGGGCCGGGATGCGCCGCGCCGCCGCGCTATTCGAGCTTGTCGGACTCGAGCCGAAGCGGCTGAGCTCGTACCCGCATCAGCTCTCGGGTGGAATGCGACAGCGTGCGGTGATCGCGCTGGCTTTGGCCTTGGACCCCGAGCTCATCATCGCGGATGAGCCGACGACTGCGCTTGACGTAGTGGTACAGGACGGGATCCTGAAGCAGCTGGAGCAGATCCAGTCCCAATTGAAGAACTCGATGATCCTTGTAACACACGACGTGTCGCTTGTGGCCGAGATGTGTCATCGAGTCGCGGTGATGTACGCCGGTCGTTTGGCGGAGGTCGGGCCCACCACCACAATCTTCAACGCGGCGGCGCACCCCTACACCATCGGTCTGCTGAATGCCTTTCCAACTCTGGAGAGTGCGAAGAGCGAGCTGATCTCGATTCCGGGGTCACCGCCGGACCTGGCACAGGCGCTGCCCGGCTGTCCGTTCGCCACACGCTGCCCCTTCGCAACCGAGAAGTGCAGGCAGGAAACGCCGGCGCTGCGAAAGATCGGGCCGCAGCACTACGCGGCGTGTCACTATGCCGAACACGCAGTGGAGTTCCGCCGGGCCGCCGGTGAGCAAGTCCAGTGGCAGAAGGCGGCTCAGACCGAGGACCGCGCCGTGAAAGCGCAGCATCGTAAAGAACGCGCCGAGCTGTTTGCAGGCGAGCATGCAGTGGAGAACGGTGATTCCAAACAGATCCTGAGCGTTTCGCAGCTCCTGCGCTGGTTCAGACTCAAGCGCAGCTTCGTTGAGAGTGTACGACGACGCGGACCTGCGGTCGTGAAGGCGATAGACGGCGTCAGTTTCGAAATCGGCAAGGCCGAGATTCTCGGACTTGCCGGTGAGAGTGGCTCCGGCAAGAGTAATCTTGGCGAGGTGATTGCCGGGTTGCAAAACGTCACCGGCGGCGTGGTCGCCTACCACGGGCAACCCTTGTTCAGAAAAGGGAAGTTCCGCGCCGAGCTTCGGCGCGAGGTACAAATGGCGTTTCAAGACCCCTACGAGACGCTTAACCCGCGATTCACGGTCTTCCAGACCATCCTCGAGCCGCTGCGCAATTTCGGGGTCGGCACCGGCGAAAACCGTTACGAGCTGGCGGCCGAGGTGCTGCGTCAGGTTGAGCTGCATCCGGCCGAGCAGTTTCTGGATCGATACCCGCACGAGTTGTCCGGCGGTCAACGCCAGCGCGTGGCAATCGCACGCGCGATCGTGAGTAATCCCGAGCTTCTGGTTGCGGACGAACCGGTGTCGATGCTCGATGTGTCAATCCGCGCCGGTGTGCTGAACCTGTTCCGGCGCTTTCGTGATGAGTTGGATATGTCGATTGTGTATATCTCCCACGATCTGGCCACGATCCGTTACATCTGCGACCGCACCGCTATCCTGTACCTCGGACGCCTGGCTGAGATCGGTCCCACGGACGAGGTCATTGAGCGGCCGAAGCATCCGTATACGCGGCTGCTCACCGCAGCGGTTCCCAGTCCCACCCCTGACCTCGAACGCAAACACGTGGATGCACGTGGAGAAATACCCGATCCGCTCAGCATTCCCAACGGCTGTCGCTTTCACCGGCGTTGCCCGTTCGCACTCACCTATTGCGGATTTGAGGGACGCGATCTCAAGCTGTTGCTCGAGGAAAACCACCAGGAACGCTACGCCGCGGTGCTTGAGGGTATCGAGCGCTTTGAGCTGGAAGATACAATTCTCAAGGCCGCGCTCTCCGCCGGCGTCAACGCCGAAGCCGTAATAGCAATAATGAACCGGATTATGGACGACCACGATCAGCCGATAGCGTCTGCGGTGGAGAGTATAGAGGTCACCGGAAAGGAGATTGAGGTCCGGTTTCCCCGCCGGCCCGAACCCGAGCTGTACCGAGTAGGGGCGCAGCACAGCGTCGCATGTTACCTGTTCGAGCCCGGCCGAGGACCGGAGGCGGGACGCGTCAACCCCTGAGACTCCCGGAATCACGGCGTACGCTCGAGAATTCGCCGCAGCGGCGGCGGCCTGCAGTTACTGCTGCCCTCGCGCCGCTACTCTTCACGGAACGGAGTTCGTGTAAAGGCAGCGATAGTGCGCCCGAGGTCGGACACCCAACCGTAGGCGCGCACCGAATCGGTGATGACCTGCATCCGCTCACCGTTCTTCAGTTCCAGCCACAGGCGCACGTGCCCGCCCCGAACCCCACGAGGGAGCATGCCGCCGCTGCTGCGCCGCAGAAACTCAAAGCCGGTGCTGGTTCCTACCGGAGGAACCCCACCGGGAGTACCGGTGTCGCCCGCAGTCTGGTTCGTGCCGTGCCCGCCCGAACCGCCGGTCTCCTCCCCTGCGGATTCTGCCGCAGGGCCGAGGCCGGGAGGGTAAGTGCTGCGGCACACTATCGCCGTAACATCGCTGAGCACAAGCTCGTGTTTCCGGCTCAGGCCCAACACTCCCGTCCGGACCCGCACACAATTGCGAGTCTTGTCGAACACCCATTCTTCAACGTAGATCGCCGCACCGGCCGCAAAGACTGCCACTACCGCACGAAACAAATTTATTCCGGCCGGCTCTACCGCACCGACACCGAACGCGATCGCCACAAGCGCAAAAAACACCCGCCATCCAACTCCGAAACCGAGTCGCAATGTTTGCTCGCTGTGCTCGCGCGGGTGTAGTCGATATACCACGGCCCCGTTGTACCCCCTGCAACCGAATCGGTCAAGCGGGCTCACAATCTCAGTAATACCGGTGACACTTAACCGAAAAACTGATACGGATAAAGTGAACTGTTGCAAGACCTCACACCCTGGGCTATAATCCTAACCGATCTACTATCGGTAACGGAACACTGCACTGCGGCGCAACGCAACCCCATTACAGCGGAAACGCGCTCGCCCGGTATCGCTGCTGCCGGCTCATGCACGCAGGTGCAGCTCATGATAGAGGAAAGAGACCTTGATACGTGACCACAATGTCTCTAAGCGGCGTCCGATCGTGCACACCGGAATTGCCACCTCGGTCGGCGGTGGGGTGGCGCAGGTACTGGTGGAGCAGCGGTCGGCGTGCGATGAGTGCCGAGCCAAGCTGTTGTGCACCGGCTCGAATGGGCGCGCAGGGATAATCATGGCCGAGTGTATTGAACCGCTTGCGCCCGGTGACCGTGTGCGCCTTGAAATGGCGCCTAGTATCGGATGGTTTGCCGTGGCCGTCGCGTTCATCTTGCCGTTTCTGCTCCTGGTTGCTACGTTCTTCGGCATGCAGACAAGCGGCGCCGGAGAGCTGGCCTCGGGTCTGGCCGCGCTGGGCGTGCTCCCTTCCTACTATCTGGTGCTATACACCCAAAGGGACCGCATAGCACAGTTCATCCGAATCGGCGCCTATCGTACGGCTTCTAACGAACGAGGTACGCAATGAACGAGCTCCTCCTATACTCGGCGTTGTCGCTCGGCGGTGTGGCGGCCGGTTTCGCCGTTGTGCTGTACATCATCTCCCGCCGGTTTAGGGTGGATGAAGACCCCCGGATCGCCGAGGTCACCGAACTGCTGCCTGGAATCAACTGCGGCGCCTGCGGCCATCCCGGCTGCACCGGGCTCGCCGAAGCCCTCGTAGAAGCGGCCGACAGCGGTGATATTTCGCACTTGACCTGCCCGCCCGGCGGTGCCGAGACCATGAGGACGGTCGGCGAGTATTTCGGCTTGGAGGTCGGCAGCACCCACAAGACGATCGCAGTTCTACGTTGTGGGGGCAGCTTCGCCAACGCTCCGGCCAAGACCGAGTATCAGGGTCCCACAAGCTGCACCGCCGCCCACACGCTCTACGTCGGCGAAACCGGCTGTCCAAACAGCTGCCTGCGCCTTAACGACTGCGAAATCGCCTGTCCGTTCGACGCAATCGTGATGAGTTCGACGACCGGACTCCCTGAGGTGTTGCCGGACCTGTGTACCAGCTGCGGCGCGTGTGTGAAGGTCTGCCCCCGGAATCTGTTCGAGATTCGGCCTCGAGGCAAAGGCAAGGCTGAACGCCGCGTTTGGATCAACTGCCGCAATACGCAGCCGGGCGCAGTCGCTCGCAAGAACTGTGCGGTTGCATGTATCGGCTGCGGGAAGTGCGTGCGGGTGTGCAATGACATCGTACAGGCAATCAGTATGGAAAACAACCTCGCGTATATCGACCCGGACAAGTGCATCTCATGCGGCAAGTGCGTACCGGTCTGTCCAACTAACGCGATCTCGGCGACGTTTCCACCGCCAAAACCCAAAGAACCCAAGAAAGCGGCCGCCGAAACTCAGGCATAGCAAAAGGAAGGCGAAGTATTATGGGAGTAGTGAAGACCTTTCCGATGGGCGGTGTTCATCCGCCGGAGAACAAGCTTACCGCAGATTCAGCGATTCAGGTGCTCGATCCGCCCAGCGAGGTAGCGATATTGCTCGGCCAACACATCGGTGCTCCCGCGGAACCGCTGGTTCAGAAGGGGGACACGGTCAAAGTAGGTACTTTGATCGGCGAGGGAAAGGCCTTCATTTCGGCCAACGTACATTCCTCGGTTTCCGGAACCGTTAAGAGAATAGATCAAGCGCTTGATGCCGCGGGCTTCCGCAAACCGGCAGTGATCATTTCCGTGGAGGGTGACGAGTGGGAAGAACACATCGACCGCTCGTCCACCCTCGTGACCGAGATCACGACCCCGCCCGAGGATATCGTCCGACGCATAAAGACCGCCGGCATCGTCGGGATGGGTGGCGCGGCCTTTCCTACCAACGTCAAGTACATGGTACCGGAAGGCAAGCACATCGACACACTGCTGATCAACGGCGTTGAGTGCGAGCCATTTCTGACCGCCGACCATCGCCTCATGCTCGAACACCCCCAGGAAATTCTCGTGGGGATCGAGATTCTGCGGCGTGCATTGCAAGTAGACCGCGCGGTTGTCGGCATCGAGCTGAACAAGCCGGACGCAATCGAGGAGATGACACGGCACGCTGAGCAGTTCTCGAACATCGAGGTTTACGGTCTCAAGGTGCAGTATCCACAAGGCGCCGAGAAACAGCTCATTAAAGCAATCCTTGACCGCGAAGTGCCCGGCGGAAAGCTTCCGCTGGACGTCGGCTGCGTGGTGAACAACATCGGCACGGCGTTGGCCGCGTATCACCAGATCCAGAAGAACCGGCCGCTCATTGATCGTGTAGTTACGGTAACCGGAACCTCGCTACCGAATCGCGGCAACTTCCTCGTGCGTATCGGTACGCCGTTCTCTCACACAATTGAAGCTGCCGGCGGCATGCCGCAAGACGTCGCAAAGGTCATCGCCGGCGGTCCGATGATGGGGAAAGCGGTGCCCGACCTGAGTGTGACCGTCACGAAGGGTACTTCGGGTATCTTGCTGCTCGACAAAAAGGCGGCGCAGCGCCATGAAACGGTGGCGTGCATCCGCTGCTCGAAGTGTGTGACTGTCTGCCCGATAGGTCTTGAACCGTACCTGCTTGAGAAGCTCGCCCGGGTCGAGTACTGGGAGCAGGCTGATGAGCACGACGTTCTGGACTGCATCGAGTGTGGGAGCTGTAGCTATATCTGTCCCTCCAACCGGCCTCTGTTGGACTATATCAAAGTCGGCAAGGTGAAGGTACACGAGATGCGCCGGGCATCGGCAAGCTAGCGCGGGCGCGGCCCGTTGAGAATAAGCATCGTTATGAGTCAAACGCTAATCGTATCAAGTTCGCCGCACGCCAAGGGTGACCTCACCGTGGCGCGTATAATGTGGGGTGTGGTTATTGCGCTCGTGCCGGTTTTCGTAGCCTCCGCATTAGTATTCGGCGCCCGTGCCATTATGGCAGTCTTGGTAACAAGCGCTGCGTGCGTTGTCACTGAGTACGTAATCCAGCGGTATTTTTTAAAACAGCGCGCGACCGTATCCGACGGTTCCGCAGTTGTTACCGGGATGCTATTGGCGTTCAACGTCTCGGTGGCCGTGCCTATGTGGCAACTCGTCGTCGGATCTATCGTTGCAATCGGCGTCGCAAAGATGGCGTTCGGCGGCCTTGGGGCGAATCCGTTTAACCCGGCGTTGATTGGCCGCGCCTTTATGACGGTGAGTTTCCCGGTACATATGAATACCTGGCCGCTTCCACAGCAGACTCTCCTGTCATTGGGTGCCGACCGGGTCACAGGAGCCACAGCTCTCGGGCAGATTGCAGATGCGAAAGCCCTGGGCGAACCGCTGACGACTATCGCAGCTGAGCTGCCAAGCTACTGGCAGCTGTTCCTCGGTACAGTCGGGGGGTCGATGGGCGAGATCAGTGCGCTGGCGGTTCTCATCGGCGGCGCGTACATGCTGTATAGGCAACTCATTTCGTGGGAGACCCCTGTGATCTTCCTCGGGACGCTGGCCGTCATCACAGGCACGTTTTGGGTGATTGATCCCACCGCCTACGCCGACCCATTGTTTCACGTACTCGCCGGTGGCGCTATGCTCGGAGCATGGTTCATGGCAACCGATATGACCACCTCGCCGATGTCACGCAATGGTAAGATAGTGTTCGCAGTAGGCTGCGGCTTCATTACGGCGGTTATCCGCCTGTTCGGTGGGTTCCCCGAGGGCGTCACCTACGCGATACTGATTATGAACGCGTTCGTGCCGATTATCGATAACAAGTTGCGACCACGGCGGTTCGGCAAAGGAGCTGCGGCATAATGGCTAAGATGGAATCAACCTTTGCGAATATGGTGCTCGTGCTAACTGCAATAGCCCTGATCTCCGCGCTCTTGTTGGGATTCACGCACCTGCAGACTGCCGAGCGAATCGCCGAGAATCGGGCTGCCAGACAGCGCGCAGCCCTCGAGGTAGTGCTGCCTGAGTTCGACAACGATCCCATGGAAGAAGCGTACGAGATCGAAAGTATTGAGCGCCTGCTGTTCCACCCCGCGACCTTCGAGGACGAGCCGATCGGGCTGGCGATACGCACGTACAGCAGGCAAGCGTACGGCGGAGAGCTACAGCTCATGGTTGGGTTTTCCCCCGATGGGATCATTACCGGAGTACAGGTGCTACAACACAGCGAGACACCGGGGCTCGGCGATGCTATAACCCGTGATCGGTTTCTCAAGCAGTTTCGTGACATAGACCCGCGTGAGTTCGATCTGCGGGCAAGTGTAGACAACGGTGATATCGACACTATCACCGCCGCCACGATTTCCACCCGCGCTGTGGCCGACGCAATTCGCCGCGCGGTTGATGCGTTTGAAAAGGTGGAAGGAGCACAGTAGTATGGCCGACGGTTTGAGTTTCAAGAACGAGATAACTAAGGGCTTGTTTCGCGAAAACCCGGTTTTCGCCATGCTGCTTGGTATGTGTCCGGTTTTAGGTGTTACCAGCACAGCGATCAACGGAATTGGAATGGGAGTCGCAAGCTCGGCGGTGTTGCTCAGTTCGAACGTTGTCGTTGCCCTGATCAGGGATTTGATCCCTGAAAAGGTCCGGATTCCGGCATATATCGTCGTGATTGCCAGTTTCGTGACTGTCGTCGACCTCACGATGGCCGCTTATCTTCCCGAGTTGCACGAGTCTCTCGGCTTGTTCATTCCTTTGATCGTCGTGAACTGCCTGATTCTCGGCCGGGCCGAAGCCTTCGCTTCTCGCAATATACTCGCTTCCTCCGTTATCGATGCGGTAACGATGGGGGTAGGCTTCACCGTAGCGCTAGCCATGCTCGGGGCGGTACGCGAGGTTCTCGGCAGCGGCTCGTTGTTTGGACTCGCATTTGTACACGAGGACGCAACGACTATGCTGCTGTTCATCATGCCCCCAGGAGCCTTCATCGCGCTAGGGTTCTTGATTGCCGGGGTCAATACCGGTGTGAGAAAGGCACGGGCAGTTGCGGCGGCCGCCCGCGCACGAGCGGTGAGCGCCGAACCGGCAGCCGAAGGAGTACGCTGATATGGCAGGTGACTATGTAACCATCGTTATCGCGGCGATGCTGGTGAATAACCTCGTCCTGGTGCAGTTCCTCGGAATCTGCCCGTTCCTGGGCGTCAGCTCGCGGCTTTCCACAGCAATCGGAATGAGTGCGGCGGTGATGTTCGTCATGACGATCGCCGGAATCGCAACGTATCTCATTCGGCAGTTTCTGTTGATGCCGTTGGAATTGCAGTTTCTGCAGACAGTCGCGTTCATTTTGGTGATCGCTTCGCTTGTCCAGTTGGTTGAGATCGTGATGAAAAAGGTTAGCCCTCCGCTGCATCAGGCCTTAGGCGTATTCCTGCCGTTGATCACAACCAACTGCGCCATCATGGGCGTGGCGCTCTTGATCGTTCAGCATCAATACGATCTGGCTCAGACCATTCTGTTCGCAATCGCGAGCGCAATCGGATTCACGATCGCACTGGTGGCATTTGCCGGTATTCGTGAGCGTCTGGCCCTCATGCCGGTCCCGAAAGCCATGCGGGGCGGACCCATTGCGCTCGTAACTGCAGGGCTCTTAGCCTTAGCATTCATGGGATTCCAGGGGCTGGCGTAAGGCGCTGCCCCTGCTGGTGCTCCCGGTGCGCTTCATCGCGTCCGTATTGACCAGCGGCTAACAACATAAGTACACTCTTAGCAGTGAGTAACGAATACATGATATCCCGCGCTCGGCGACGACGCGGGAAAAAGACCGATAACGAATTGTGGTTGTTGCCGCAAGTCTGTCCTGCTTCTAACCTCAGCATGGCCTATAAAGCGGTGCGGCGGGTGTTTGAAGAGGAGTTCCGCCCGTCGGCGGTAACCTCGGTACAGTTTGCGATTCTCGTCCATCTTTCCTTATACGAGCCGATCAGCAGTGCCGAGCTTGCCGAGCGGCTGGGCTCAGACCCCAGCACAATTTCACGAAACATGGATGCTCTCGAGGAGCGCAATTGGGTTAACGTTGAACCCGGACAGGACCGGCGCTCGCGGGTATACACCTTAGCCGTTCGGGGAAGAAAGATGCTGGAGGCAACCGTGCCGATCTGGAGACGTGCTCACCACCGCGTTCTGCGGCACGTCGGACGCGGCGAATGGCAACGGACAATGCGGAGTCTTCGCCGCCTCCAACACACGAGTTAGCGCCGATACGGCTAGGCGTGCGCCGCCACCGTTTTGACGTACTGAATGCGCTCGAAGGACTTAGGCCGGTTGCTGCGTTTCTGACTGAGCTTACCCCGGAACTGATCGACACTCGAGTAGCCATTTTCTCGCATCCACCCCTCTAACTCGGATCGCATGGTATCCAGATGCTCCACCCCGTTCTTCAGTAGCGTCGAGCACACCTGCGTCACGGTCGCCCCGGCGAGGAGCATTTTGACCACTGTCCGCCCGTCGTGTACGCCCGAAGAGGTCGCCAAATCGATAGGGGTCTTGCCGTACGTCAGCATTACCCAGCGCAAGGGAATGACATAATCACTCGGCGCGCTGATCGGGGACATTGAGCTCAAGCGCTCTTTTCTCACATCGATATCTACCTGATAGAACCGGTTGAACATCACCACCGCGTTTGCTCCGGCGTAATGCAGTTGGTCGACCACAGACGGTATCGAGGTGAAGTAATAGCCGATCTTGACCGCGAGCGGGACCGAAACGCGCTGTTTGACCTGTTTCACGGTATCAATGTAGAAGCGAATAATCTTCTCCTCGGTATCGTGGTAATCCACCGGGAGCAGCGAAAGATTCAGCTCTATTCCGTCGGCGCCGGCATCCTCCAGCACCTTTACATGATCTACCCAGAACGAAGAACTCTTGGCGTTCATGCTGGCGAACACCGGAATTGAGACCGCGGCCTTAGATCCTTTGATGAGTTGACGGTACTCATCCAGTCCGTGAGACATCTCCGCGCTTCGGATGTAATCCCAGGCCTCGGTATGTCCTTCTTGACGCTCCAGACCTTCAATCTCACCTTCTATTTCTTCTTCAAAGATCGAGCGCAAACTGACGGCCCCTACCCCGGCGTCTTCCAGCTGTTTCACTTTTTCGGGAGTATTCGTAAGACTCGAGCTCGAAGCAACAATAGGATTACGCAACTTGTGCCCGAGATAAACCGTTGAAAGGTCCAGCATTACTGTTCTCCCCCTGGCAAACAAATGGTGCGTGATTCAGTAAGAATTGATAAATCAATACTAAACGCTTTCCAACGAACTGTCAACGAGACTGCCCGCCGCGCTTGTCGCGAGCCGAAGCGCCGCGTTACCTTATAAGTACCATGGGGGGCAATCTGCACGCGAGACGTGCCTAGAGGGGACTGAGTTACCATGAAATTGAATATGTGGAAAATTGCATTCTTCGCACTTGCTGCCGCTGTGGTGCTGTTCTCGGCGGGTTTCATCGCCGGCCTCAACCGCAGCGAAGCCCCAGCGGGAGCAACCGAGCGTTTAGCCCGAGACGCTCGTTCGCCGAGTGTCCGGCACACCAATTCGCCGGCTACAAGCCCTGGGCAGGATTCGTTGGCGGACGTCGCCGAGGCGGTGCTACCGGTGGTCGTGGAGGTTTCGGTAGTTGAGACGGTGGAACAACGAGGGCTCCGGTCGCCGTTTGAGTTTTTCTTCGGTCCCGGTCCGGACCGCGAACAACGCGAGTTCGAGCGCCCCGGACTCGGATCGGGCGTGATTATCGAAAGCGAGGACAATACCGCCTATGTTCTCACCAACAACCATGTTGTCGGTGACGCTGATGAGATTGAAATCTCACTGTACGACGGCAGACAGTACGAAGCCGAGAAGCTCGGCGGCGACGCGCGCATGGATATTGCGGTATTGGAGTTCTCCCCGAGCGCGGAAGTACCGATCGCTCAGCTCGGTGATTCCGACTCTTTGAGGGTCGGTGACTGGGTCATGGCGATCGGCAATCCCTTCGGATTCGAGTCTACCGTCACCGCAGGCATCGTGAGCGCCGTGGGGCGCCGCGGAGGCCCGGGCGGACAAATCCCGGAGCTCACCGATTTCATCCAGACCGACGCCGCCATCAACCCCGGGAATTCGGGCGGAGCATTGGTGAACCTGAGCGGCGAAATCGTGGGCATCAATACGTGGATAGCGGGCACTCGGACCGGCGGCAACGTTGGGCTCGGCTTTGCGATCCCGATAAATACCGCCGCCGGCGCCGTCACGCAGCTGCTCGAGGAAGGCGAGATCCAGTACGGTTGGCTCGGCGTGAGCATAACCGACACCGACACACACACCGCACTTGCCGAAGATCTCGGAATTGAAGACCAAGAGGGGTCGCTGGTACTGCAGGTGTACCAAAACGCCCCGGCTGTAGAGGGTGGTCTGCGCCCAGGTGACTTCATTACGCACGTGCAGGGTGAAGCGATCACCGATACCGTAGAGCTGCAGCGAGAGATCGGCGCATTGAGCCCCGGACAACGCACCGAGTTTCGAGTGATCCGCAGCGGCGAACCGCTTGAGCTAACGGTTACACTGGAACGGCGCGCCCCCGAAGATGAGGTTGCCCAGACCGACATGCTCTGGCCCGGATTGGTGGCCTGGCCCCTGACCCAGGATGTGCGCGAACAGGCGGGCGTGGATCGCCGAACCGACGGGGCGGTACTGGTACAGGTCATAAGAGGCACCGTTGCCGCTGAGGCCGGACTCCGGCCTGGGGATGTCGTCACCGAGGTCAATGACACCGCTATTGCGGATGCCGGAGAGTTCTACAGCGAGATCTCAGCGGCTGAAGACCAGGTTCGACTTGAATTTGTTCGCAACGGCAGATCACTCTCGGTCGTTTTTGCGGCGCTGTAATGTCGAGACACCCGCCCCTAATGGGCGAACGGGTCACTCCCGCAGTGGTTGTGCGTGATACGGCGATAGCGCTCGTGCAGTGGAAGCGCGTGTGCGCGTAGGGCTCATCCTCTGCGACCACCTGCGTGAGGCGCTGCCGAGTAACGTACGCTCGTACGACGCCTTGTTTCAAGATCTGTTCACTGAACACGATCCGACAGTGCAAATGCGCGTGTACGACATCACGGTGGGCGGCTGGCCTGAGCGCACCGAGGATTGCGATCGATACCTCGTCACCGGCAGTCGCGCCGGCGCCTACGAACCTCTGCCGTGGATTCCGCGGCTGGAGCACTGGGTTCGTACCGTCGTGGCTGCGGGACGACCGCTACTCGGCGTGTGTTTCGGACACCAGGTGATTGCACAAGCTCTAGGCGGAACAGTTGCGAAATCCTCACGCGGCTGGGGCGTTGGAGCCCATGTCGCTCAGGTGCACTCACGCGCTTTGGCAGCGATACTCGGCAAGCCTCAGCTTACGCTGGTTCACAGTCATCAAGACCAGGTCATCTCGTTGCCGGCCAACGCAACGCTCTTGGCCGGGAACGATTTTTGCCCGAACGCAGCCTTCCAGATTGATCGCAAGGTTTTGTGCTTTCAAGGTCACCCGGAGTTCACAGACTCGGTCGCGCGCTACTTGCTGAAATACCGTTATTACGGCATCCCCGACCGCGCCTTGCGCGCGGCGTGGGACTCGCTCGGCACGCCGACCGACCGGCACGCGGTCGGACGATTGCTCTTGGAGTACGGGGGATAAGGCGAAACCGCTTAGACAACCGGCTCGCCAACCGTCCAGGCGCCGTCCGCCTCCAGGGCGGCGGCAAGTTGAAGCAATAGCCGATCACGACCACGTGCGGCCATCGCCTGCACCCCCACCGGTAACCCCCCAGACGTCCGGTATATCGGTAATGAGATGGCGGGCTGCCCGGTCATGTTCGCCGGGGGTGTGAACGGCATCAGTGCAAAGACACGTAGCGCCAATCGCTCAATGAAGCCGGGGCGCGCGAGACTTCGACCCATAGGCGTGCGAGTCAACGATTCAATGCTCATTTGATCGCGAAAACTGGTAGTCAGTGTCCCGACCCGCGGAGGCGGAGTCGCGAGCACCGGTGTAAGCAGGATGTCATAGCGATCATGAAACGCCGCCATCTCCGCTGCAAGCCGTTGCCAGCCGCGGCGGGCCTCAACGTAAAGCATGGCGGAAAGCCGGCGTCCGACCTCACCAAGGAGCCTGGTATCAGGCTCGAGATCACGAGCTCCCGGTCGCCGGCCGAGATAGCGGGCCAACTGTGCGATATCGGCGGCTACCTCAGCAGCGACTACCGGAAGAAAGAGACGAGCATACAGATCAGCCGGAAACGGGATCGCAATCTCGTCGACGCTTGCACTCATCGGCTCGACCAGCGCGGTCGCACGGATAACCGCCGCTCTGCACGCTTCGTGAGTGATGGCGCCGAGCGGATGATCAGCGGAGAACGCCACGCGCAGACCGTGCGGTCGGCTCCCGAGCGATTTGACATAGCCGGGCGTGTCCTCGCTACGTCCGCTGTGCAGGGAGTCGAGAAAGGCGGCGGTATCACGAACTGTTCGGCTCACACACCCCTCAGAGGAGATTCCGGCCCAGCGTTCATCGCCTGCTGCCACTACTCCCTGCGACGGCTTGATCCCAATCAGTCCACAACAGGCGGCCGGTGTCCGTATTGAGCCGCCACCGTCACTGGCACCGGCCATCGGTACCATTTTCGATGCTACCGCCGCAGCTGCGCCTCCGCTCGCACCTCCGGGGCTATACTTGAGATTAAAAGGGTTACGGCACGCACCGTACGCCTTGCTTTCGGTGACCGGATAGAGTCCAAACTCCGGTGTGTTGGTCTTACCGAAGATCACAAATCCAAGCTCGCGCAGCCGCCTCCCAAACGGCGAGTCGATCCGGGACGTGTACCCGCTCCACCCCCGGCAACCGGAGCGCAAAGGCATGCCTGCAATTTCTACGCCGAGATCCTTGACCGGGAACGGAACGCCACCGAACGCCGGGAGCTGTGAGTGCCTGCCGCGGCCTCTGCTGCGGGTCTGATCCAGCTCCCCGGCGGTCGCGCGCGCCGCCTCGTAGGCGGTGTACACCACCGCATTCAGACTCGGGTTCGCCTCTTCCAGGCGATCGATAGCGCAGTCCAGCAAATCAACGGCCGGGATTTTCCCGGCGCGCCAGAGACCGGCAAGGGCGGTAGCGTCCATTGCGCGGTATTCGTCAGGTTTCATGTTTCCATTTCCTCGCGTTCGGCATAAAACGCCTTTTCTAGTCGCCGAATGCCGCGAATTTGCGCTCGCAGCCACTGGAGCTTGATCGCCGTTCGCTCGTTCGGCGATAAGCGCCACTGCACGCGCGAGTCGCGCAGCCGGCGTGTAATACCGCTCATCGTGACCGCGGCAGCAACCGAGATATTGAAACTCTCTACGAACCCGTACATTGGAATACGCAAGTGTTCGTCGGCAGCCGAGAGCATGGTGTCGCTGAGACCATTGAGCTCGTTTCCAAAGAACACGGCAAGTCTACCCTGTTCTAGGGGGACAGTTTCCGGAGTATGCGCATCGCGATGCGGGGTGCTTGCCACAATTCGATAACCGCGGTCGCGCAATGCTGCGACAGCCTGCACAGTGTTGGCCCGGGATTCGTTGCCCGAATCCCGCCTGCCGTTGTAGCGAATCAGCTCAACCCACTGTGAGCTTCCCAGCGCCACTTGCGGATTCACGCGGTAGCGATTACGATTCTCGATGATGTGCAGCTCTTGTACACCGAAGCCATCACAGCTGCGCACAACGGCACTCGCGTTTTGCGGTTGGTAAATGTCTTCGATCCCCAGGGTAACAAAGCGCGTGCGTTGCGCCAAAACCGCATCCATGCGCGCACTGCGCTCGGCGGTGACAAACTGCTCGAGATAGCGTAGTAAGGCTCGCGCCTCGGCGGGCGACTGCACAGGTTCAGCTCTTGTCATGCTGTTCAAGCGTCTACCGTACGAGCCTGCCGCCTCCGCGTCAAGCGACTATCCACGCAGGATCAGCAGTAGATACACACCATATCCCGCCAGCAATGCCACCCCCTCTGAGCGCACGATCCTTCTACCGCGTCCAAGATAGACGAACAGCAACACCGCCACTACAGCGCACAGATGCGTCACGAGCTCTACCTGCAGGTTGCCGGTATCCGCAATTGGAACGAGGACCACCGAGATCCCGAGTACAAGCGCAATGTTGATCACGTTTGAGCCGATCACGTTGCCGACCGCCATATCGGTGTTTCCCCGTCCTACCGCGACCACAGAAGCCGCCAACTCCGGTAGCGACGTACCGATTGCCACCACGGTCAAGGCGATCACCCGAGTGCTCACCCCGGCGTACACGGCGATACGCACCGCCGCGTCCACCGTCAGCCGGCCGCCAACCATAAGCAATACCACTCCGCCGGCGAGCAACACCAGCGCAGCCGCCGAGCGGTGCACCCGCACCGGGACCGGCGCCATCTGCGGTATCGGGTACATCGTTCGCACGATGTAGACACTGAACACCACGCCTGCCGCCAGGAAAACCAGTCCGTCAACGCGCGTGAGCGTTGACGCGGCGCTGAGCGGCGGAAGTCCGGTCTGTATCAGAACGATCAGCATAACCGCGACGATGATTGAAAACGGGAGCTCCAGGCGCGACGTACGCATACCGATTACGAGCGGGTGCACTACCGCCGCACAACCGATTACCGCCAAAGTATTGAAAACATTGCTGCCTACCACGTTGCCGAGTACCAACTCGGTGTTTGAGCTGAGAGCTGCCGACAAGTTCACCGCGAGCTCGGGCGCTGAAGTACCGAACGCCACAACCGTCATTCCAATCACGAGCTCCGAAACCTGCACGCGTCGTGCAAGCGCTGCGGCCCCTTCCACTAACGCTGAGGCCCCCGCAACCAGGAGCACAACACCAGAGCTGAGTACGAGGCCTGATGCGATAATCTGCACGACAAACCCCTAGTTCGGACGATAACGGATACTACGGCCTTGGTCATCCGGCACTCACAGAAGGGCCCCAATCTGCGCAAAAATCCCGCCAAGCAGGAATGCGGTGCACGTAGTGAGCAACAACAACGCGAAGCCTGCGCGCACCCCGAACTCTCGGCTCAGTGTCGCCACCACCGCGATACACGGCACGTAAAACAGCCCAACCGTGGCGCCCACAAACAGCTGTAACGGCGAGAGGCTCATATCGAGTAACGGCAGCACCGTGAGCTCTCGTCGCACGACCCCCAGCAGCAGCGGCGCCGCGGCCGCCTCGGGAAGCCGGAGCCAGCCGGTCACCAGCGGGGATAAGGCCGCGCCCAGGCGCGCCAAGATGCCGGTCTCGTACAGCACGGCCGCCGCTCCAACGGCTACCACCATCGGGGCAGCCCCGTCGACCAGATAGTGTCGCAGCCGCCCTAGCACCTTCTGGGCTATAACACGCGCCTGCGGCATCAACAGCTCCGGCATCTCAAAAACCAACTGCGACCGCTCACCCGGCACCAGTCGGTCCATGACAACGCCGGCCGCAATCATCACCGCAAACGAAAGCGCGAACAACGCCACCACCAGCCACGGCGTAGCGTCCGCCAGCAGCGCGAACAGCGCGCCGGTCTGCGAGATACACGGAACCGCAAGCGAGATCAGTGTCGCGACGATTATGCGTTCTTTGCGAGAGCCCATCGCGCGCGTGGAGAGGATCCCGGGAATTGCACACCCGTAGCCCAGTATCAGCGAGATGCTGTGTGATCCACGAAGGCCGATTCGAGCGAACAAGCCGTCTAACAAGACCGCGAAGCGCGGGAGATATCCCGAGTCCTCGAGCAAGCTGATTGCCAGATAGAACGATATGACGTACGGGAGCACGAGCGCGAACGGCCACTCGATACCCTTGATCAGCAGTCCGTACTCGCCGATCAACATGTTCCGCACCGCTCCAGACGCGATAACTCGCGAAACCATGTCCTCTATCAGGGGAAAGAGATAGCCACGTGCAATCGGTAGCAGCAGAAGCCGGCGCAGGCCCATTCCCGCACCCACGATTACCCCAAAGGTCAAGGCGAGAACCCCGAGCGCAACAACAGAGCCCGGCCAAGGGCGCACTAAGGCCTCAGAGTCAAAGCGTGTCAGTACTCCTGATCGTCGCACGCCGTGCCTGCTGCCCCGTTTCCTCGCCCGCTCGAGCTCGAGACCGGGATACCCTGCAGATGCCGGCGGGTCTGCAGACCACTGCCCGGTGTTTCCCGCGGCGCTCAGCGGCTCTTCCACCTCCCGGGCAATATCCTCGGCACAGCGCCAGTACTCCTTGGTACAAGCCGGCGGTACCCGGGGATCACGAAGCGCCTGCGCCGCGACCTGTTCAAGCATATCAAAGCCCAGACCCTGGATTGCAACTGTTGGGACAACCGGCACTCCAAGGCGGCGCGACAGCACGGCGCTATCAACCCGTTTGCCCTTCGCGGCCGCTACGTCGCTGCGGTTCAGCACCACAACGGTGGGCTTGCCGGCAGCCAGCACCTGGAGCACCAGATAGATGCTGCTTTCGAGATGAAGTGCATCGGCGACCACAATCACTAACTCGGCGCGGCCGTCGAGCATCTCGGTAGCAACGCGTTCAGCTTCGTTGGTAGCCGATAGGGTGTAGGTACCCGGAAGATCAACCAACGATACCGGAAACTCCGCGAATCGGCTGAATCCGCGCGCGATATCAACGGTGGTACCCGCGTAGTTGGCCACCGACACTCTAAGACCGGTGAGGCGGTTGAAAACTACGCTCTTGCCGACGTTCGGGGGCCCAATCAACAACACCTCCGAACTGCCGGTCCTCGCCGCGGGCGCAGCACTGTGACACTGCATCAACTATTCCTCGGCGTTGTCCGTCCCGGCCGGCGTTACTCCTATACGTGCTGCGATTGAACGCTCGAGAGCAACTTGCCGGCCGCCTACCGAGCAGATGACCGGGCCGCCCCACGGCTGTGCCGCGACGAGGCTGCACGTCTTGCCCGCGCGCACCCCGAGTGCAGCGAGAGCGGGTAGATTCGGCGCGTAGGCGATGGTGCCCAGTTGTCGCGGAGCGAGATCACACAAGGCACACTCGGCACAGGGCATCGACGGTATTTCGCCGTGTGCCGAAAGATTTGCAGGTTTTCTCACCATCACCAGCTCCTTGCTCCCCGGTAGCTTCGCTATTCTGCCGATTTGTGACAACCCCAGCTGACCCGGCGTAATACGTTCATACGCACCCCGCAATAACGCGCGTGGATTGCGGTACAGCACCCGAGTTTCCGGGTCGGCAGTCTCGAGAATGCGCCGCAGGACCGCCGCTTTCGGCCTTACGTGCAGCGCAACCATCACCGCCGTGTATCCGCTATACGACAACTGTAACCCGTCGGATTCGTACAACACCACGCTTCCCGGAAGGTCTGCAGCTTCCCGCGATTGCAGCGCGCGCTCCGCATACGCCAAGGCATTCTTATCGCGATCGACTGCGGTTACATGGCAGCCAAGTTCGGCGAGGGCGAGTGCCGTCATGGGGAACGGACCCGCCCCCAACTGGAGGACGCGGTCCCCCCGCTTGAGCCCTGCTGTCCGGTATTCGCGTTCTACCATGGCACGATAAAACAGGCGTACGTACACGGCTGCAAAAAGGCGGCTTCCCCCCGCCAACTGCTCCAATACCTGCACCGCCCGCATCGCCGAAAAACGCTCGCGCGGCATCGTTTCTCCTTGACCGCTACTCGCTTCAGCTTCGCCGGAGCGAGCGCCGGCAATACCTGCGGCCGCGAAACCCGACAGCAGCAGCGGCCATCCAAAACTCACCGCCCGCGACAGCACTGTCAGGGCAGCAGCATCGGCACTCGAAACACCTGCCGCAACCAGCGCGCCCACCATCGTGGCTTCGTAGCCGCCAACTCCGCCGGGCGTAAGCGGCGCCAGGCCAACCACGTACGCGGCGAAGGTGGCCACAACCAAGGCCGGCACCGGCGCTGTGACGCCGAGAAGATGCGCCGCGAGCACAACCTTCGTTGGGTACAACACCCACACTACAGCAGCAATGCCCACCACAGCGGCAACCGTCCGGCGTTCGGGAGCTACCACGCGCAGGCGCTGCGCCACCCGGCGCAGTACTAAACTCGCCGCGCCAAGCACAGCGACCGCGCCGAGCAGCCATATCGTGAGCTCGGGACGCCCCAGCCCGGTCAGCGCTGCGAGTGCCGCCCCGCCGCCTAGCAGCACCGCAACCGGAACGAGCACCGCGATACCCGCAAGCATCGCCAACGCGTGAACCGCAGCCGCGGTTCCGAGCTGCGGCATGCCGATCCTAAACCGCTGCCTGAACAACAGCAGGCGCGCCGCCTCTCCCCCAACCTTCGCCGACGGAGTCGCCGACTCCACGAAACTCCCGCCGAGATACCGCGTCATGACCGCGCGCCACGTTATCTCGGTGTGCGGCGCACTCGCGCGCAGCAGCTGTGTCCATTGCAGCCCGAGCAACGCCAGCGAAGCACTCTGCAGAGCGAGCAACACCGGCACGCCGTACCACGGCAGCGCCGACAGTCGGTCTGCCGCCCCGCCGAGCGTCCCGCGCGGCAGCAGCAGCACGACCAACACCAAGAGCACAACTGCGCCCACCACGCGCGCGGCGCCTCTCATGCAACGCTCCTCAAGAACGCCACAAGGTAAAGCTCGGAGCGGTCGAAGGTCGGCATGCGGTGGCGTACCACGCCGTGCGCCGCTACCGGCGCGCTCAGCGTTTCGTACTCCGCCTCGAGTGCCGGCCGCGGTAACCGAAATACCGCGCGCCCGCCCCCGCGGCGCGCGAGAGCGCGCGTCAAGTTAGCGTGTATCGCCGTTTTCGGTGCCGCCTGCAGGGATACCACAGCAACATCAGCCGCCGGGAGAGGGTCACGGGCGGCATCGGCTTCGATAATCCGGATGCGCCGCCGTAATCCCAGGCGCGCAACCGTCGCGCGAGCGTTCACGACGGCTTCGCGGTCGCAATCGACACCGATTACACGCGCACCGCTGAGCTCTGCGACCAGGACCGCCGTAAACGGCAGTGACCCGCAGCCAATATTCAAGACCGTGTCGCGAGCACCCACGCCGGCAAGCCGCAGCTCACGCCCTACCAACGCGCGATACGGGTAGGCATACAAGCGGAAAAACCACGGCTGAGCCGCCAATCGGCGTTCGAGCGCAGCGACGAACACAGAAATAACCCTCATAACGATCTCACAACCCGGTGACGGCTGCACCTCGGTGCTATCGGGCATCCGCTGCAGCGTTTCGCCGGCGCCGTACCGGCGCGCCCCGCGATCGCACAGCCTTCTTGCCCTGTGGCGCCGCGGCCCCGCAGGCTTGTCGGACCATGGTGGAGAAACCACAGACCCGCGAGCAGCATGGCGGCCCCTCTGCGTACAATTTGTGGCACGTGTTTTGCCGACCTGCGTTTCTCATTCATGTAAAATTACGCTACCCGCACTTGTTTAGGCTTACCTAACTTTTAATGGACAAACTCTCATTTGTCAATGATTAGATCAGCATTTATCGAAAAAAGCCTACCCTCCGCTGTGTGTTGATCAAAGAACCGGCACTGTGTTGCGAATCATTGGGACACTCGGGTATACTGCCGGCGCGTGTGGCCCGCCTCAAGCACACAGGGCACACAGCCGCCGTGCTCCGGGTGAACAAAGCATTTGCAACCACAATAGGTACGGAACGCATGCTGAAGCAACAGAACGACGCCCCTGCCCCGGCGCCGCGCCGCAACGGCGGGTTCGCGCCTACGTCCCCGCTCGTACGGGCGCGGGCGGCCCTGTTGAGCGTGTTCTTCGTGAACGGTGCAACGCTCGGGATATGGGTTCCGCACATTCCGATCATACAAGCACGGCTGGGAATCGGCCCGGGTATGCTCGGTCTCGCCTTGTTGGGTATCGGCGCCGGCTCGTTGATTGGAATGCCGACCGCCGGAGCGCTCGTCGGCCGCTACGGCAGTCGCAGAGTAACGACCGTTGCGGCGATCCTGTTTCCGATGCTCGTGCTGATACCAATCCGGGCACCGGTTTTCGCGGCGTTGGCCGGCGGGCTGTTTCTATTCGGGCTTGGCAACGGTCTGCTCGATGTCGGCATGAACACCCACGCGGTCGGGGTTGAGCACCGCTACGCTCGCTCGATCATGACCTCATTCCACGCCGCTTGGAGCCTCGGCGGACTGCTTGGGGCGATAGCAACGGGGATCGCGCTCGAGCGAATCGCAGTCGACGAGCTGCGTATCGCGCTACTCATCACCCCACTGCTTGCGGCAGCGCTGTGGGGCGCAACGGGCCTATTGCGCGACCTTACCGATAGCGGCAGAACTACACCCACCATTACGCGACCCCGCAAGGCGCTGCTTGGACTCGGCGTTGTCGCGTTTCTCGCGCTTGTCGGCGAGGGAGCGATGGCGGACTGGAGCACGGTGTATCTGTACGCCGAGCTCGGCGCCGGCAGCAGCATGGCCGCAGCAGGATATGCCGCGTTCACCCTGTCGATGGCGACCGGCCGCTTGCTCGGTGACACCGCTATTCGGCGAGCGGGGCGGCGCGGGGTGTTACGATGGAGCGGACTGGCCGGAGCGACCGGGATGGGTTTAGCACTCGCGATACCGCACCCCCCGGTTGTGTTGATTGGGTTTGCACTGGTGGGGATAGGCGCGGCGAACATCGTTCCGATCCTGTTCGCTTCGGCCGGACAGCTCGCGCCCGACTCTCCAGGTCGAGCGATCGCCGCGGTTGCCGGTCTTGGATACATTGGGCTGCTGAGCGGGCCGGTACTGATCGGGTCAACCGCCGAGTTCGTGAATCTGCCAGCCGGCTTGGCGCTGGTCGCAGCGGCGTATTTTGGAGTAGCATTCACCTCCCGCGCCGTGCGCGCATAATACGCCTCCCTGACGGATACCCAGGG
>PWQX01000070.1 GCA_003556605.1 Spirochaetaceae bacterium | reverse complement strand
GCAAGGGAGGAGCCAGCATGGGCGTCACGTTAGCACTGCTTATCATAATCGCGGCGCTGCCCTTGGGACTGCCGGTTCCGTTCTGTTTCATGCTCGCCACGGCGTTCATGGTTGTCGTTCATGGTTATGACCCGAGTTTCCTGCTGCCGTACGGATTCAGCCAGATGAGCTCGGTCGTCCTACTCGCGATTCCTTTGTTCATCATGGTCGGGGGTATGATGGACAAAGGCGGCATCGGCACCTCCCTGGTCAATCTGGTGGATATCGTTATCGGTCGGATTCGCGAAGGATTGGGTGTCGTGGCGGTGGTCTCCTCGGCGGTACTCGGGTCGATTTCCGGTAGCGGCGCCGCTTGGTTTGCTGATTCCGCCCAGCTCACAGATGATTCTCTACGCATGGGTGGGCCAGCAATCGGTTCTCGCCTGTTTTCTCGCGACGGTGGGGCCCGGTATTCTGCTGATGATCCTGCTCAGCATCCTCAACCTGTTCATGCTGCGGAACAACACAGATATTAGAGTCGCGGAGCCGATGACGATCAAACGAAAGATCGGCCTGTTCGGAATCCGGGGCGGTAAGGCTTTGCCGGGATTGATAATGCCGTTCATCGTACTCGGCGGGATCTACGGCGGCATCATGACTCCCACCGAGGCGGCGGCCGTGGCGGTCCTCTACTCCATACCTGTGGGCTTCTTCATCTACCGCGGTCTCAATAGGAAAAACTTCATCTCCGTAATCGTGCAAACGGCCACAACCACCGGTGTGGTGATGCTAATGATGTACTGCATCATGATGCTGAGCCGCATTTTTATCATGGAGCACCTTCCCGCCCAAATCTTGGCCTTCCTCAGCGGTATCTCCGAGAACCCCTACGCGATTCTCATGATGATGAATGTTTTCATGGTCATCATCGGCATGATCATGGACGACGTTAGCGCGATGCTGCTATGCACGCCGGTTCTGCTGCCGGTGGCGATCCAGATCGGTGTCAGTCCCATCCATTTTGCGGCGATCATCGGCGTCAATCTGGGGATGGGAAACGTAACGCCGCCGACAGCCCCAACGCTGTACTTCGGTGCTCGTATCGCGTATACACCGACGTCCTCGACAATGAAGCCGGCTATGATATTTATCCTGTTCGCCTGGCTACCGACCCTTTTGGCGGTCACGTATCTGCCTGAGCTCGCATTATGGCTCCCACGCCTCATCCTGGGCGGCCACATTTGAGCAGAGACATTTGAGCAAAGGCAAACGAGGAGACGGATATGAGCGGGAGAGGGCATGCGTCAATGACGGACGATATTGAGAACACCGCATACCGGTTGATGTTGGAGCTCGTGTCCATACCCAGCGTGTCTCCTTCAGCACAAAAGGAAACGGAAATAGCCCGGTTCATTCATACCAGACTCGCACGGGAGCAGTACTTTCGTGACAACCCGGAGGATCTGCGCCTCCTAGAATGCCGGAACGACCCCCTGAAACGGTATTGCCTGTTCGCCCTGGTACGGTCCGCCCGGCAAACCGAACGCACTGTACTGCTGACCGGGCACATGGATGTGGTGGATACCCAGGTGTACGGCCCTTTGCAGGACCTGGCTTTCGACCCGGAACGGCTCACCCGCCGGATCGGCCGCATGGACCTTCCGG
The DNA here is from genome assembly GCA_003556605.1 of Spirochaetaceae bacterium. Lineage (GTDB taxonomy): Bacteria > Spirochaetota > Spirochaetia > DSM-27196 > SLAA01 > B1Sed10-166. The sequence goes on along the minus strand of PWQX01000070.1, from coordinate 2,076 downwards.
ATGAGGCCCGAAAAGATCTGGAGTCGGGAGAATGGCTGTTCGGGCGAGGCGTTTCCGACATGAAAACCAGTGTCGCCATCGAGCTCGCGTACCTGATGAAAGCGGCTGAGAACAGGGGCGCCCTGCCCTCCAATCTGGCCGTTCTCATCGTCCCTGATGAAGAGAACAACTCCCAGGGCATGATCGATGCGGTTCCCTATCTGCGGCGGATGCAGGAGGAGGAAGGTTTTCGGTTCCTGGCATGCATCAATATGGAGCCCACCGTGGGATCCGCGCAGAACGCGGGCCCGACGATCCATATGGGCTCGATCGGGAAAATCAACCCGTTCTTTTTCTGCCTCGGGCGGGAAACCCACGTGGGCGAGTACTACCAGGGTTTGAGCGCTGCCCCTATCGTATCCCGCATCAACCTGATGCTGGACGGCAACACCGACTATATGGATGAGTTCAACGGAATCTCTTATCTGCCCTGGGGGTGCATGCGGCAGCACGATCTAAGACAGGAGTACTCCGCATCGATCATGTTCAAGGCCGTGGCGTTCTACAGCTATCTCACCGTAACAAAGTATCCGGGAGATATCCTGAATGAAATGCGCCATATCGCGGAACGGGCCCTGGCGGAAACGCTCGATCGTCACAGGGTCTTTTCAGCACGATTCAACGAATCCCGCGGAAGTGCCTCGAAAGCGCCTCGTTGGACCCCGAAAGTCCTCAGCTTCGAGCAGCTGTGTGCGCAGGCCGCGGCGATGATCGAAACTCCGATTCCGGAGATAGCGGAACGGATAAGCCGGGAGGCACCGGACCATTTTGACGAACGGGACAAGGCGTTACGACTTGTGGAGAGGCTGGTTGAAGCATGCGGCCTCCAGGGACCGCTGGTGGTGCTCGGGTTTCTGCCGCCGTACTACCCGCATCGCGGAAAAGACGACCAGGCGCCGGCAGACCGCGCGCTCAAGGCAGCTATCCACTCCGCCGTCAGTGCGGTATGGGACGAGCACGCCGTAGCGATCGAGACGGTCGATTTCTTCGAAGGGGTGAGCGATCTGAGTTATTGCGGCTTTGCGGGAGATCCGCTAGCGCTGGAACCGATCGCGTACAACCTGCCCGGTTGGGGCATATACTACACGTTCCCGATCGACGACCTCGCCGCCGTCCGTATTCCCATCGTGAATATCGGACCCGTGGGCCGGGACGCGCACAAGATGACCGAACGCGTACATGTCTCCTACGCCATGCGGACGCTGCCGGCGGTGATTGATACGGCCGTCAGGTGTATTGGAGATTCACCGTAGTGCCCGCAAACCGGCATAATTGTCGATCACGGTGCGGCAGGTATGATACAGTTGTGCTATGAAACCAAAGACCATCAATTCGGCGGGGAATCTGTGGTACGATGAGACACTGGAAGAGCTGATCACGGCAGGTTTCACCGAGTACGAAGCAAAAGTGTATCTGTCGCTCCTAAGCCGGCACCCGGCATCGGCGTACACGATATCCCGAAACTCCGGAGTTCCTCATTCCCGGGTGTACGACGTGAGCCGGCGACTGATCACCAAAGGTTTCGCCGCCTCTTCCGGTACCAATCCGGAGTTGTTTTCTCCGCTTTCACCTAAGGAGTTAGTGGACAAGATCAAGCGTGACAACGACGAGCTCACGCGAAAACTAAAAAAAAGGCTCTCTAACTTCCGATTCGTCTCGGATTTCGACCCGGTGTGGAACATCAAGAACGGAGAGGAAGCGATTGAAAAGGTGCGGGAGATTGTGGCCGAAGCACAACGGAAGATATATATCGGGATCTGGCTGGAGGATTTCCTGCCGATCAAGGAGGAGCTCCGGCGCGCCCACGACCGAGGAGTCAAGCTGTTCATGCTTGTCTATGGAGAGACGGACATTGATTTCGGCGAATACTACTTTCACGCCCGGGAGCATCTGGAAAGCATCGATACCATCGGCAGAACGATCGACTGTACCGCCGATTCCGCGGTGTGCATCACAGGTGACCTGGGTGGGCCCGGTCCGACGAGGGTTGTCTGGACGCGTAACTTCGGTCTGGTCTTTTCCATCGAGAACTACTTG
>PWQX01000285.1 GCA_003556605.1 Spirochaetaceae bacterium | reverse complement strand
TCGAGCTCACCGCCGAGAAAGTGGTCAAGGCGATCAACACTGTTGAAGGGTTCCTTGAGATTCAGGCGCACGCGGTAGTTCTTGCGATGGGATGCCGTGAGCGTACCCGTGGTGCGATCGCAATCCCCGGGTCGCGGCCGGCCGGAGTGTTCGGTGCGGGAACCGCGCAGCGGTTCATCAACATGGAAGGCTACATGGTCGGCAAGCGGGTTGTGATTCTCGGATCGGGCGATATCGGGCTGATCATGGCGCGCCGTATGACCCTCGAAGGCGCCGAGGTTCTTGCGGTTGCCGAAATCATGCCGCACTCCGGCGGATTGACGCGCAACATCGTGCAGTGCTTATACGACTACGACATACCGCTGTATCTCAAACATACGGTGGTGGATATTCGCGGTCGTGATCGTGTAACCGGCGTGACAATCGCCGAGGTCGACGAAAACTTCAAGCCGATCATGGGAACTGAAAAACACTACGAGTGCGACACGCTCTTGCTGTCGGTAGGCTTGATCCCCGAGAATGAGCTTTCCCGTGGTGCGGGGGTGGAAATCGACCCGGCCACTAACGGGCCGATCGTTAATGAGGCGATGGAGACCTCTATTGAGGGTATCTTCGCCTGCGGAAACGTAGTACAGGTACACGATCTGGCCGACTGGGTAACCGAGGAGGCGCAGCAGGCCGGCAAGTACGCCGCACGATACGTACAGGAACAGCTGGTTGAGCGAGACAAGATCGTCGAGACTCGGGCGGGTAACGGCATCGTGTACATCGTTCCGCATTACGTCCGCGTGAGCAATCTTGACGACAGTCTTTCGCTTTACATGCGCGTGCGCGAAGTATTCGAAGACAAGCGGCTCGTGGTCAGAGCCGACGGCGAGACTATCAAGCGCGTAAAGAGGCGCATCATGGCGCCGGGGGAGATGGAGATCGTAAAGCTCGATTCCAAGCACTTGCGAGAACGACCGATCGCCGAGCTGGCTGTGTCGGTTGAGGGGGAATAGCGGTATGTACAAGCCCGCGCAACAGGAAGTCATCTGCATTGTCTGCCCGGTGGGGTGCAAGCTCACGGTCGTTCGCGACGAGCACGAGCCGGAAGGATACCGGGTGCTCGGCAGTCAATGCAGGCGGGGCGAACACTACGGAATCAAAGAGGTGACCAATCCTACGCGGATGCTGCCGACCACCATGGCGATCAGGGGCACACATCTGCCGCGTATTCCGGTGCGCACCGATTCGCCGATTCCAAAGAGCAAGATCTTTGAATGCATGGCCGAGATCAATCAGGTAGAGCTCGAAGCGCCGATTAAGATCGGTGAGGTGGTGTTGGAAAACGTTGCCGATACCGGAGTAGACATGATCGCCACCCGCAGTATGGACCGCGTTGAGGAGCCGCTTGCGGTTCACGGTGGGTGACGCCCGTTGTCTCGGAAACGGTGCTGCGCGTGAGACCTTCGGCACAGCACCGTGCGCTCATACCTTCCTGTGTCCTGTTTCAGCCTTGGCAGTCTTACGACAGCCCGCTGATGACACCATCTGCGTCGATATCAATGCCGAGCGCCGCCGGTTTCTTGGGTAGGCCCGGCATCGTCATGATGTCGCCGGCGAGTGCAACGATGAAGCCGGCGCCGCTTGAGACCGACAGCTCCTTCACCGTCACGGTGAAGGCTTCAGGCTTACCGATCAGGGCCGGATTGTCGGATAACGAGGCCTGCGTCTTGGCCATACAGATCGGCAACTGCGCGAATCCGTGCTTAGTGAGCCACTCAATGTGGCGTTTGGCGGCAGGGTTGATCTCAACCCCGTCGGCGCCGTACATACGTGTGGCGATTGTTTCGATCTTGGTTTCAATTGGATCGCTGAGCGCATAGAGATACGCGAGATCGCCGCCATGTGCCTCGTCCGCCTCGATCACGGTCTCGGCGAGAGCTTCTCCCCCGGCTCTGCCGCGGGCCCACACTTCGGAGCGCACCGAGCGCACGCCCTGTTCGGTGCGGAACTCCGCGATCGCGGCGTGCTCGGCCTCGGTATCGGTTGGAAACGCGTTCAGCGCCACCACAACGCTCACGCCGCAGCTCTGCATATTCTCAATGTGCTTCCCGAGGTTTGGTAGCCCGCGCTTGACGGCTTCCACGTTTTCGCTCGCGAGGTCGGCCTTGGGAACACCGCCGTGCATCTTGAGCGCGCGGGCGGTAGCCACAATTACGGTAACGCTCGGCTGCAGGTGTCCTGAACGGCACTTGATGTTGAAGAACTTCTCGGCGCCGAGGTCGCTGCCGAACCCGGCTTCGGTTACTACGTAATCGGCGCTTGAGAGCGCCGTGCGGGTTGCCATTAAACTGTTGCACCCGTGCGCGATGTTGGCGAATGGCCCTCCGTGAACGAAAGCCGGGGTGTTTTCGAGCGTTTGCACCAGGGTCGGCTTGATCGCCTCCTTCAGCAGCGCGGCCATCGAGCCCTCGGCCCCGAGGTCGCGGGCGTACACCGGCTCGCCGCTGTAGGTGCGGGCTACTACAATGCGGCCGAGCCGCTCCTTCAGGTCCAAAATGTCCTGGGCAAGGCAGATTACTGCCATGATCTCGGAGGCTACCGAGATCATGAAGTGGTCCTCGCGCGGCACGCCGTGGGCCGTGCCGCCGAGCCCGATCACGATGTTTCGCAGGCTGCGGTCATTCATGTCGACGACCCGCTTCCACTGGATTCGCGCGGGGTCAATTCCGAGCTCGTTGCCCTGTTTGACGTGATTGTCAATCATCGCCGACAAGAGGGCGTGTGCTGCGGTGACCGCGTGTATATCACCGGTGAAGTGCGGATTGATGTCCTCCATCGGGACGACCTGCGCGTAGCCGCCGCCGGCGCCGCCCTTGATACCGAAGCAGGGCCCGAGCGACGGCTCGCGCAGCGTGATCGCGGCGTGCTCACCGAGTCGGTTCAGCGCCATACCGAGGCCGACGGTGGTGGTGGATTTGCCCTCTCCGGCGGGAGTGGGCGTGAGCGCGGTCACTAGGATCAGCTTTCCGGCCCCGCGGCGTTGCTGTTCTTTGATAGCGGGGAGGCTGAGCTTTGCTTTCCAGTCTCCGTACAGTTCCAAGTCCTCGCGTTCAATGTCGAGCAGGCCGGCTATCTCCCAGATCGGTTTCAAAGCCGCTTCATGCGCAATCTGAATGTCGGATTTGTGTTCCATCAGAGTTCCGGTCCTTTTCGTGTCACACAGCGATTAGATCACAGGCACGTACCTCCAACTGTAACTGCCACCTTCAGCAGGCGTCAAGGAATCGTGCCCCCGATTCTCCAATGCCGGCTTCGCCCCCGTAAAGAGGCTTCCGCAAAAAAAGGCGCTTCTATGCTTGATTTCTGCGGTTGACGGTCATATATTCTGGTATGTTACCGAACGTTCGGTAACATTGACGAGCAGACATCTGAGTTCGAAATGCGTGCAGCGGTTTCGGATTACTCCCATAGTTGAGGCGGCGGTTAATGACTCAGCGGCAACAGAAGCGCGACCGGATTCTCCGCACGGCGTTCGAGGTTTGGGGCGACAGCAAGTTCTTGAGTACAAGCCTTGCAAGCGTGGCTGAGCGCCTTGAGCTCAGCAAACCGGCGCTGTATCGCTATTTTGCAAGCAAGGACGAGCTGATTGCCGGGATGCAAGAGCAGTTTGCGGAAGACTACCGCGAGTCCGCCGAACGGCACATGTGCTGGGACCCGACCTGCGGCCTCGAGCGTTTAGTACACGCGATCGTGAGAACCGTTTTCGGGTTTCTGCAGCGCGAGCCCGCGTATCTTACCTTTTTCACGGAGTATCTGCTGCGACATGCAATCATGAACGAGGCCTGTCTGCTCGATTCGTTGCCGGGGAGCTTGCATGAAGTCTTAAACAGGCAAACCGAGGCGCTCAGGCGAGCTGTTGGTCGTGAGTGTGAGAACAGCTCGGAGCGCATGGTTGCGGAAATACTGCAGTACGTATTCTTGGCGACGCTTTACTGGTGTGCGTTGTACTTCATGACCCCGGATATGCGCCCGCGAGCGCATGAGGGCGGAGACAGCGGAGAGCAGCGTGAGCGGCACGTGAGCCTGGTGTGTGACGTGGTGCTCAACGGCCTCACCCCTGCTGGCGCCCTGCCGGGGGCCGAGCGGCTGGCAGCGGTGGAGTACGCGGCGTGGCGCAATCCGGGGACAGTCCTGACCAAGGATCGCGTACTCGCGGCAGTTGAAGCGGTGGTGGCTGAAGTGGGGTTCGGTGAGGCGACAATAGAGCGTATTGCTAACCATGTGGGTATGTCTAAGAGCAGTCTCTATTTCTATTTCAAGAACAAGCGTGAGATGTTCGGCGAGCTGTTAGCGCGCGAGAACGAGTTGTTCTTGGATGAGTATCGTAGAGTCCGCGTAGCGTTCGTGGGGATCGACGAACACCTGTACGCGTATGTGGTGCTGCAGGCGGCATTCTTCGCGCACAACCCCGGGGTCTTCAAGGTGGTAAACTGGTTATGGAGTCAGAGCCTGGAAGCGGTGGAGCTTCCCGAGGAGTACATGCTGCAGGTGCAGCGTGAGTTCGCGTATGTTCAACAAGCAATTGACGCCGGGCGCCTGCGTGCGAGCGAAGAAGGATGGATGAGTGTAGTCGGTTTCTTCCACGTGGGAGGCGTAATGCTGTTTGCGCGCCATCTCCAGCGGCCACCGCTTGAGAACTGCACCTTGCTTGAAAGCGCCCGCGCGCTGTTCATTCTCGGGATGTACGGAGTTCGAGGCATGCTCGGCGAATCGGAGCAGTCAGGGTCGGCACACAGCAACGGAGGATCTTCATGAAGCAGCGTTGGGTAATTGTAGCAACAGTCATGATCTGCGTGTTCGGGTTCGGCTTTAACGTGGCCCCGGTGTACGCCGGAATCGATTTCGAGCCGGACGGGCTGGAGAGTCCACCAACAGTCGTGGCCGAAACGCCGGGCGCGGTTGATCCGCTTGAGATCGGTATCGAGACCGCCGTGGCTATCGCGCTGCGCAACAACTTAGGCTTGCGCAGCGACCTGATCGACCTCGAGATCGCCCGCCGCAGCCTCGACCGCCGGTTCAATGTCCTCATTCCCGAGATTTCCGGCAGCGCAACACTCGCGCGCCCGCACGTGGAGCCCGAAAGCCCGTTCGCCGATTTCGTCGATTTGCTGGAACCGTTCGCCGCGGGCCCCGTGGACCTCGAAGACCCTGCACGGTGGCGGCTGCAGCCGGAGCTGCGGGCGTCGCTGACCTTTACCACGCGTATGCTGTACGGCATTCGCGGTGCGCAACTCGCCTACCGGGCGGGGGTGCTTGAAATCGACGATGCGCGTAAGCAGCTCGATCGTGACGTGCGCCAGTCGTTCTACGAGCTGTTGCTGCTGCAGGAGAATCTCACGATCACCGATCGGCGGATCGAGAACGCACAGGAGCAGTACGAGGACGCGCAGGCTAACTTCGAGGCCGGGCTGATCGATGAGTTCACGCTGCTACAGGCGCAGGTCGCGCTCGAGAACCTGCGGCCGCAGCGGCGGCAGCAGCAGCTTGCCCTCGAGACCGGGCTGCTCGCGTTCGTGCAGTCGCTCGGGCTCGCGCGCGGCACCGAGATCCGCCTGGTGGGCTCTATCAGCGCCGCCGACGCCGGGCTGCCGCCGGAGGACTTTGTGCTCGGCTTCGTCGGTGGTAATCCGGGCTTGCGCCAGGCGCAGCAGGCGCTCGAGCTGCTCGAAAACCAGCTCTCGCTTGACCGCTCGGCGCGCCACCCCACGTTCACCTTGAGCTATACCGAGCAACCGGAGCTTGCCGGTGACCCATTGAGCGCCGACCCGCTGGACATCGAGAACTGGAGTCGCGGCGGTCAGTTCGCTATCACGCTCAGGGTTCCGCTCGACCCCCAGCTACCGCAGTCACAGGCGCGTATGCAGATCGACAACCGTCGAAGCGAGCGCGCGCAGGCGGAGCTCGAAATTCAGGAGGCGCGTGAACAAGTGGAGCTGCGTATCACGCAATTGCTGCGTGGTCTCGCAGCCTCGTTGGAGCAGTTGGCAACCTTGGCGCTCAATCTGGAGCTCGCCGAGCGCGCGTACGAGCTCGCCGTAGAGGCCCACGCTGCAGGACTGCGCGAGTTCTCCGAAGTGCGTGATGCGGAGGTAGAGCTCGAGGAAGCCCGCGTTGCGGTGCTGGAAGAGCAGTATGAATATCTCAGCAACCTGCTGGACCTTGAGTATCAATTAGACATCTCGCTCGACGAGATAAGGGAACGATATGATGAAAACGACTAACACACTTTTTGGCCTTGCGTGGCGAATGAGCGCTTTGGCGCTGCTGGTGATTGTTGCAGTCGCCGGATGCGACATGATCCGGTTCGGTCGCGACGCGGTGGACGCAGAGGAGCCGGAAGAGCCGATTTTTGCGGTGGCTGCCGCTGAGGTGGGTCAAGAGCGGCTCGTGGATTCAATCAGGGTCAACGGCGATATTGAATCGGCTGCCACTATCGACGTATTTCCCGACGTCTTCGGAGACGTGCACGAGTTAAACGTACGGATCGGCGATCGAGTGGAGCAAGGCGAGATCATCGCTAAAATCGACCAGTCGCGCCCAGGTCAGAGCTTTGTGCCCGGTCCGGTACGTGCCCCGATTGGGGGCACCATTACATCGGTTCCTGTTCGGGTGGGGGCCAAGGTGCAGCAGGGTCAACCGGTTGCGCGCATCGCGACCACGGGCGATCTGCAGATACGCACGTATGTACCCGAGCGCTATATCGGCCAATTGGAGCTCGGGCAAGAGGCTGAGATTGAGTTCGCCGCCTTTAGGGGAGAAACCTTTGACGCTCGCGTTGTAGAGCTCAGTCCGGTGGTGGACCCGGCTACCCGAACGATGGAAACAAAGCTGGAGTTCACCGAGCCCGATGCGCGAATCCGCCCGGGTATGTTCGCGCGGATCCGCATCATTACCGAAGTACGTGAAGACGTTCCGGTGGTTCCGGTCGACGCGGTAGTCACACGGCGGGGATCAAATCTGGTCTTCGTAATCACTGGGGACGAGCGCGTAGAGCGGCGCGAGGTGGAGCTCGGGCTGCAGACAGCCGAGCGGGTAGAGATCATCAGCGGCGTCTCGATCGGTGAGAGGATCACCGTCGAGGGACAAAACCAGCTCGACGACGGGGTCAGGGTGCGCCTCATCGACGAGGAAGAAGAGGAAACCGAGGCGGAGGCCCGGTAAGGGTGCCGCAGGGGGCAAACTATGCTTGTTTCGAAGACGGTAGTTAACCGGCCGACAACGTTCTTTATCCTATTCGCGCTTGTTTTCGGCTTTGGAATATATACGGCATCACGGTTGGCCATCGATTTATTCCCCGAGATCGACCCGCCCATTCTGGTGTTGAGCACGAGTTATCAGGGCGCCGGCCCTGAAGAGATTGAAGACAGCGTCACGAGGCTGCTTGAAAGCGCGGTGAGTAATGTGAGTAACGTGGAACAGGTTAACTCGACTTCGCGCGAAGGTCAGAGTCAGCTTATTGTGCAGTTCACCTGGGGAACCAACATGGACGAGGCTACAAACGAGGTGCGCGATCGCCTTGATTTTGTCCGCAACCAGCTTCCGGACGGCGCCGACAGTCCGCAGATTTTCAAGTTTGACCCGGCACAGATTCCTATTCTGTTCCTGCAGCTCTCGGGGGATCGAAGTCCCGAAGAGTTGCGCGACATTGGCGAGGACACGGTGCAGACGCGCATCGAGCAGCTTGACGGCGTCGCGCTCGCGACGATTGCGGGCGGGCGCGAACGGGCGGTTAGAGTAGAGATTCCGCAGGATCGACTGGAAGCTTACAACCTCACCTTCAACCAAGTGGCGCAGAAGCTGCGACAACAGAACGTCAGTCTCTCGGCCGGCAGCATTACCGAGGGGCGGAGGGACTTTCTCATTCAGACCGACGGGGAGTTCAAGAGTGTCGAGGACATTCGCGATACCGTCATCCTGCGGCGCGCACCTGCAGCCGGCAGCGGCGGTAATCCCGAAGGCTCGCAGGCTCTGGTGCGGCTCGGCGACATCGCCGAGGTTGAAGAGGGGCTTAAGGACGAACGTACCGCGGCTTACGTTAACGGCAACCCGGGTGTGTTTGTGATCGTGCAGCGCCAGAGTGGGGAGAACGCGGTGCAGACTGCCGACAATGTGCTCAACGAGTTGTCTGCTATCAACGACTCGCTCCCTTCCGGGATTAGTCTGTCGGTACTCTACGATACCACCGACATCATTCGCGAGTCGCTTGAGACCGTGAGCGGACAGGCGCTCATGGGCGCATTGTTCGCAGTTTTGGTGCTATTCTTTTTTCTGCGGAGTCCCAAAGCGACTGCGGTGATAGCCGTTGCCATTCCGGTTTCGATTGTTGTGACGCTAATGCTGATGTATTTCTTTGACCTCACCCTGAACATCATGACGCTTGCCGGACTTGCGTTGGGGGTAGGGCTGTTAGTCGACAACTCCATTGTTATCTTGGAGAACATCTATCGCTACCGCGAGAAAGGCACCAAGCTGAAGTCTAGTGCAATCTTTGGAGCGCAGGAAATGGCAAGCGCTATTGTTGCCGCTACGCTCACCTCCGTTTTCGTCTTCCTGCCCATTGCGTTGTTCCGTGCCGAGCTCGACCTGTATGGCGAGTTGTTTGCGGGGCTGGCATTTACCGTGGTCATCGCGCTCTTGAGCTCATTGGCGGTGGCCCTCTTTCTGGTACCGGTGCTTGCGAGCAAGTATTTGCCGTTGGTCAGCCGCAAACAGGAGCCCCTGTCAGGAGTGCTGAAGGTTGTCGACGACGGCATGAACAACAGCATCCTCGGGCTCGCCAATCGCTATAAGCGTGGGCTAGGCTTTGCATTACGGCACAAGGTGCTCACGGTTCTGGCCGTGATAGCGTTGTTCGGCGGCACGGTGGCGATGATTCCACTGGGGAATTTCGAGCTGCTGCCCAGCGACGAGGGCGACGCGGTTGAGGTTGAAATCGAAATGCCGGTAGGAACCACCCTCGATGAGACGCGGCGTGTGGCGTTTGCGTTCCAGGACATCGTTGAGCGTGAGGTCGAAGGTTACGAAGACATATTTATGCAGATCGGCGGTGGCGGCGGGCCCATTGCGGCGACACGGGCGAACACCGCCGAAATTACGATCACGCTGCCGCCGTTTGGTGAGCGCATTATGAGCGAGTCTGAGATTCAAGACGCGCTGCGGCCGTATTTTGACCAATTCCCGGACGCGGAGTTCCGGTTCGGTACGGGCATGGGCGGTACCGGGCCCGGGATGGGCGGGTCTGCGATCGATATTCGCGTGCGCACCAACGATCTTGACCGGGCGCGGATAGTAGCCACCCAAATACGGAACTTGCTGGAAGACGAGGTGCCCGAGGCGACCGAGCCGTCGATAAATCTGCGCGAGGGTCTCCCGCAGGTCAATATTACCGTAGACCGCCGGCGCATGGCTGCGTTGGGCCTCGATGTCCAGCCGGTTGCAAGCGAGATCCGCGCCAATATCGACGGCATAATCGCCTCCCAACTGCGACGTGGCGGTGACCAGTTTGATATTCTCTTGAGGCTGCCCGAAGAAGACCGTAGCGAGATTCCGGACCTTACACGGATTTTCGTAATGAACGAGGAAGGGCGCCGTATCCCGCTGGAAAGCTTCGCCGAGCTAGAGCGAACCACCGGGCCGGTAGAGATTAGACGCGAGAATCAGGCGCGCACGGTTCGTGTGAACGCCGGTGTAGCGGCGGGGGCCAACATCGCGGAGGTAGAGCCGCGTATACGCGCCCTAGTGGCCGAGAACATCCCGCTGGGTGAAGATCTCAGCATCGAGTACGCCGGCGATTATGAGGATCTCATGGATTACGGGCGAACGCTTCTGATTATCCTGCTCGTCAGCGTGTTGTTGGTATTCGGTGTCATGGCGAGCGTGTTCGAGTCGTTTTTGGATCCTTTCATCATTATCTTCACTGTCCCGCTCACGGTTATTGGGGTGGTGTGGCTATATCTGCTGGTCGGCCAACCCTTCAGCCTGTTCACTGTCGTGGGCATGGTTATGCTTGTGGGTATTGTTGTCAATAACGGTATCGTACTGGTGAACTACACGAATCTGCTGCGCAAGCGCGGCTTGAGCATTCGCGATGCTTGTATCGAAGCGGGTGGTCACCGGCTGCGTCCCATTATGATGACGTCTTTGACCTCGGTCCTGGCGCTTGCGCCGGTTGCGTTCTTAGAGGGCGAAGGAACCGCATTGATTCAACCGATTGGACTCACGGTAGTCGGGGGCTTGGCGGTAGCCACCGTTCTGACGCTGTTTTTCGTTCCGGTGCTGTACGCGGTGTTCAATGGTATCTCCGATCGTCACAAAACACGCAAGCTCGAGCGCAAGTTGAGACGGCGCGAGCGAGCCCATCGCATGGCTGCCGAGCACGACGCCCGCATCCGTGAAGAAGGCGGGCGGGGCAACGGGCGGTTCGGCCGCCGCAACGGAAGCCGCCGGCCCGCCGCCCGAGACGGCGAGGAGGGAAATAGAGACCGGAGAGACACAGGCGATTCGGAGCCCACAGTGGCGACAAAAGGGGCGAGCGATGAACAGACTTGAGATTATGGCGAACCGCTCGGTTGAAGAGGACCTGTTTCAAGAGCTGCAAAGCCGTGGTGTGGGCCATTGCTATACGCGCATCGATGATGTCGCCGGGGTCGGTAGCAGCGGACCCCGGCACGGCGATCATGTGTGGCCTGAGATCAACTTCATGCTCATCGTCTACTGCGAAGAGACCGAGGCGGCCGGTATTCGTGCCGCAGTCAACGCGGTTAAGGAACGGTTCGTCGATGAGGGTGTGAAGCTGTTTGAGATCAGTTTCTAGCGCTAAGCGCTTCGGTTGAATGTGGAGACACTGATGGCTTTTGGTGTATTATGCGGTCCGGGGCCAGTATGAAGCTAACATGTATCTCTCTTAAGAATCCATTATCGTACCTAACGTGCTACGGTATTAAGGACGTGGACAGTCGCAGTTACGAGACCGAAGCGCGCGGGCGGGTTTTCGTCCATTCGGCGGGCCGGGTTCCTATCCGAGGAATGCCGAACCTCGAACAGTATCCCTTGCCGGTGATCAACGAGTTCAACCGACTGATGGACGAAATTGGTGCGATGGAACGCGCATCACGCTATATCGCGTTTCGCGAGTCGGGGATCAGCGTGTACCTCAAGAACGAGCGGCGGCAGCCGCGTTGCGTGCGCAGGGAATACACGCTTCTGTCTGACGTGTACCATCAGTATCATGAAGCGAACCACGAGTCGTTCTTCCTTGTAGACGCGATCATCGGTAGCGTTGAGCTCGCGGATGTGCTTACCGCCAGTGAATCGGAGTGGGCCGATCAAGAGCAGCCGTACCACTGGGTATTCGCCAATCCCAAGATCCTGAGAGTGCCGGTCTTGGAAGTCAAACCGCAAGAGGGCGTCTGGGAGCATGAGCTTCCGGAGAAGGGCGCATAGGAGGAGGCCCGATGACATGGAAGGTGTCAATCAAGAACGGTGACAGCGACGTGCCGTTGAACAGTTTTGTTGAGAAGCTCGTTGTCAATCTGCTGGACGCGCTCGTGCGTAGTCTTTCAGGCTTGGAGTTTGATCGCGAAATCGTGATCCGCATGGAGCCCGATAAGGACACATAAGCTGCGGCCGAGGAGCCGGGCGGCGGCTGGGGTAAATCGCGCAGCTAATCACAACACAGGTATAGATAAGTTTTGCTTGCTCAACGTATCTTACTGCGGTAGTATGGTTTGGTCGACAAGCAGTCTTTCGATCAGCATTACGGGAGTAAAGATGCTCGCAGCTTCGAGAGTGTTTGAACACTTAGACGCGATAACTTATACACTGCCGACTGAACGGACCCCGCTTCACGCCGCCTGTGGTCGTATTCTGCGGAGCGACGTCAGATCCCCGATTGCCTCTCCGCCATTCGACAAGGCGGCGATGGACGGATTCGCGCTTCGCTCAGGCGACCGCCGCACGCGCTACCGTATCGTTGAGACGATCTCGGCCGGAGACACACCGAGCAGCGTGTTGCAAGACGGTGAGTGCGCCGCAATCATGACAGGCGCGATGCTCCCGCTCGGTGCCGACACCGTGGTACGGAGGGAGTATACCCGGCGTGAGGGTGACGAAGTCGTCGTTACACGGCCGGAGTCGTCGGCGAACGTGATCAAGGCGGGTGAAAACTGTAAGGCCGGTGACCCGGTGCTCGGTCCGCGTGTGTTACGGGCGCAAGATGTTGCGGTGCTCGCCTCGGTCGGCCTTGCTGAGCTGGAGGTAGCGCGGCGGCCGCATGTGGGCGTGGTTTCAACCGGATCGGAGCTGCGGAGGCCCGGTGAACAGCTCGGGGTGGGACAGATCTATGACAGCAACGGCTATCAGATCACCGCGCAGATGCAGGCCTTCGGGTGTACCACCACCAACCACGGTATCGTCGGCGACGACCCCGGGGAGCTGGCCGAGGTACTGCAGATCGCGCTGCGAGAATCCGATCTCGTGATCCTGTCCGGCGGTGTCTCTATGGGCGAGTTCGACTACGTTCCCGAGGTCATCGTCCGCAGCGGAGTGGAGCTGGGATTTCACCGAATTGCGTTCAAGCCGGGCAAGCCCACGTTGTTCGGCCGCAAGGGCAATGTCTTTGTGTTCGCTCTCGCCGGCAACCCGGTTTCTACGTTTGTGTTGTGCGAAGTATTGGTGAAGCCGTTGCTCTATCGCATCAGCGGGCTGAGTTCCGGTCCGCGTATGCTTCATGGACAGCTCGCCGAGGATTTCGGGCGCAAGGAGTCCAATCGGCTTGAGTTTCGCCCGGCGCGGCTTGAACACGGGCTGGTGTACCCGCTGCCGTATCACGGCTCGGCCCACATCAACGTGTTAAGCGAAGCGAACTGCCTGTTTTCCATCGACGCAGGAGTACAACAGTTGTCGAAAGGGACGGCGATCGATGTTAGACCGATTTGATCGCGAGATCAGTTACATGAGGATATCGGTAACCGAGCACTGTAATCTGCTGTGCAGTTACTGCGTGCCGGCGGGCTGCGTTCTCAAGCATAGCAATCAGGAACGCCTTTCGGCCGGCGCGATTATCCGAGTAGTCTGTGAGTCGGACGAAGTAGGCATTAGGAAAGTTCGCCTGACCGGTGGCGAGCCGTTGGTTCGGAACGACATCGTGGAGATTGTTGCCGGGATCAAGCAATGCGCGCACATCGAGCACCTTGCCATGACCACGAATGCGGTATTGCTGCCGCGTTACGCCGCGCAGCTTCAGGAAGCGGGCCTAGATGCGGTCAACATCTCGCTGGACTCGTTAGACGGGAACAAGTACGCCCAACTGACCGGAAACGGACGTCTGAAGCACGCCATCAAGGGGGTCGAGGCGGCGCGCAAGCACGGTTTCTCCGTTAAGATCAATATGGTGGTGTTCAACGAAACCGCCGAGCATGAGATACCGGCGATGCAGCGCTTCTGCGACGAGTACGGCATGAGGCTGCAGCTTATCAATCACTACGATCTCACGGCGACGAAGCGCAACCAGTACCGCTTTGATCGTCCCCCCAACTGCTCGGAGTGCAATCGTATTCGTCTGCTGGCCGACGGCAACCTGAAACCTTGCCTGCATTCAGATGACGAGATCCCGTTAGATATGGAAGGCATCCCTGCGAGCCTGAGGCAGGCTATACGCGCGAAGCCCCGATACGGTACGGTATGTACCAACCGGCCGATGGTGCAGATTGGGGGATAGCTTTTGGAATTGAGTAATGTCGATGAGCGCGGGCACGCGCGCATGGTAGATGTCTCGGGCAAGCCTCGGGTAACACGCGCCGCGCGCGCGCGTGGTACGATTCGTATGTCCGACGAGACGTTGAAGTTGGTGCGTGAAAACGCCCTCGGCAAAGGGGATGTTCTGGCAACCGCACGGATCGCCGGAATTACCGGTGGGAAGCGTACCTCCGATCTCATCCCGTTGTGTCACAACATTGAGATTGATCAGATAGAAGTTAATCTTGAGCTTGTGGAAGGCGGTGTTGCGGTGGAAGCTCAGGCTGTGTGTACCGGTAAGACCGGCATCGAGATGGAAGCCTTAACCGCGGTCTCGCTAGCGTGCTTAACGGTCTATGACATGTGTAAAGCTGTTGATGAAGATATGCGGATCGAGGGTATACACCTCGTAGAAAAATCGAAAAACCGTGTGGTGTGATGCGGTTGAACAGTGCGAGTGCGTGTTCGTACTTT
>PWQX01000005.1 GCA_003556605.1 Spirochaetaceae bacterium | reverse complement strand
GCACCGCCGACGCCGGAACGTACCAATACCGCCAGCAGGCTCTTCTGATCGCGCGCGACACCGTAATGATATGCGCTGGCCGCAATTACCGAAGTGTTGTTGTGGACGTGAACCGGCACGCCGAAAGCATTCTCAAAGTGTGCTTTCAAGGAGAACCCACTGAGACCTGTGATACGAGCATATTCCAACACTCGGCCGCTTACGGTGTCCACTACACCCGGTGCGGCAAGGCCGATCCCCAGCAATCGGTCCTGCGGCACCTGCCCCTGCTCGAGTGCCCGGCGTATCATCGCGTCGATCGTGTCGAGTATCTGTTCGAGACTGTGGGCATCGCCAAACTCAGCGGTATCGTCGTAAATGACCTGATTCGTGAAATCCACTACGATCACGGCCGCAGCCGATCTGGAAAAATCGACGCCAACGGCATACCCGCTGTCAGGCCGAATGCAATAGAAGCTCGGACGGCGTCCTTTGCGCTCGGTCTTGCCGGCTCGTTGCGGCGGAGCTCCATCGGTGCAGTGCTGGATGAAACCGCCTTCCTCGAGCTTCACAAAAATACGAAATATGGTTGGTGCCTTGAGCCCCGTCTGTTGCACAACCTGCGATTGCGAGATGCTCTCGTTCTGGAAAATGAGATGGAGCACCAGCTTCTCGTTGCTGAGGCGGATGTCGCTACTTCGAAGTGGATGGTACGGCATATTATTTTCTGTAAGTAAGCTGGCCTATCATACCACACCGGAGCCGGGGCTGTACAGCGTGGCTCTCAGAGCTACTACCGCCGTGCAACTTCGCTCTTTACACGGCGAGAGAGCTATGATACAGTACTTTTATTTACTTGCAGAAACTAATTAATATGCAGAAATCGAAGAAGGAGCTCCCATGACGACTTCAGAAGCTACGGCGCTAAAACGAAAAGCGATTGAGATACGGAAACTCACCGTCGACCAAATCGCGCACTTGGGAGTAGGGCACATCGGGGGATCGCTGTCGGTGGTCGAGATCCTTGTACTGTTGTACTACCGCCACTTGAATGTTGACCCTCAGAACCCCCGCATGCCTGAGCGTGACAAGTTGGTAATGTCCAAGGGACACGCCGGACCGGCTTTGTACTCGGTGCTCGCCGACCGCGGTTTTTTCAGTACCGGGATGCTTCACACCCTGAATCAAGGGGGGACCAACCTGCCGAGTCACTGTGATATGAACCGTACACCAGGTATCGACATGACCACCGGTTCGCTCGGGCAGGGCCTTTCGGCGGCCGTTGGCATCGCGATCGGTCACCGCCTGCAACACCTGCCGGGGCGAGTCTTTGCATTGATCGGAGACGGTGATACCAACGAGGGTCAAACTTGGGAAGCAGCGATGTCGGCGTCTATGTACGGGCTCGGCAATCTCGTTGTCTTCACCGACTACAACAAAATGCAAATCGACGGGCCGATCGAATCGGTCATGAAGACCGATAACCTGAACGACCGTTGGACCAGTTTCGGTTGGTTTGCGCAGCGAGTTGACGGTCACGATATCGTAGCACTCAGCGAGGCGCTCGAGCGTGCGCTCGCCGAGGCGAGCCGCCCCTCGATGATCATTGCCGACACGGTAAAAGGCAAAGACATGCCCCAGATTGAGAACGATTACAAGAACCACAACATGCCGCTGACTGCGGAGGACCGTGAACGCGCGTTTGCGCATTTCGCTATGCTGGAGGAGGCCCTGCGATGAATTATAAGACTACTCGAGCGGACGGTGGTGTGGCGAACGCTGCCGCAGTCAATCCACCGGAGATGCGCGAGGTATACGCGCGCGAACTGAGTCGTATGGCCGAAGAAGACGAACGCATCGTAGTGCTGGACGCCGATCTCATGAGGGCAAACGGAACGGCCACGTTCAGGGAGCGGTTCCCGGAGCGTCACATTGATGTAGGCGTCGCCGAGGCCAACATGATCGGCGTCGCCGCCGGGCTTTCAACTCTGGGGTTGATTCCGTTTCCGGGAACCTTTACGTGCTTCGCTGCGCGCCGCGCCTTCGATCAGTTCTTCATTTCAGCAAACTACGCACGCCAGAATGTGAAGCTTACCGGTACCGACCCGGGAGTCGCAGCTGCATACAACGGCGGGACGCACATGTCGTTTGAAGATATCGGTCTCATGCGAACAATCCCGCGAATCGTGATTTGCGAACCGTCCGACCCTGTTAGTCTGGCAGCGCTCTTGCCGCAGATCGCCTACCGGCGCGGCTCCAGCTATTTGCGCTTACACCGCAAACCCATTGCGCCGCTGTATGCGCAATCAGAGGACTTCGAGATCGGCAAAGGCAAGGTAATCAGCGAAGGTAATGACCTCACAATCATCGGTACCGGCGCTATTATGGTAGCGGAAGCTATCCGTGCTGCCGAGTTGTTGGCTGGGTACGGCGTCTCAACTAGGGTGATAGATATGCATACCATCAAGCCGATAGACGAACAGCTTGTCATCGACGCTGCGCGCCGCACCGGCGCAATCCTTACCGCCGAGAATCACCAAGCCTCCACCGGTCTCGGCAGTGCGGTTGCCGAGGTGCTCACCGAGCACTTTCCGGTATTGCAAACGCGCGTAGGGGTACAAGAGGAGTTCGGCGAGGTAGGCACACAAGAGTACCTGCAGAAGCGATTCGGTCTTACAGCAGACAACATAGTGGAGCGTGCTCATCAGTTGCTTGCACGCAAAGCCGCCCGCGTCTTGTAAGCGCTCACGCGCTCACAAATAGCGTGCAATACGGCGATTGTTGTAATCTAGCAAAGGAGTGAACAGCATGGCAAAAAAGATCAGAGTAGCGATAGCGAGTGACAAAGCCGGATACCCGTTGAAAACGGCTGTAGTAGAGTACCTTGCGCGCCGCAACGACGTGGAGCTCTTGGACCTCGGTCAGTTTAGTCCGGATGAAGCCCAACCGTACGATGGTCAGGCGCCGAAAGTGGCGCACGCAATCCAAGCCGGCGAGGTTCACCGCGGCGTACTGATGTGCGGAACCGGGCAGGGCATGGCGATTGTCGCCAACAAGCACAAAGGCATTTACGCGGTGGTCGCCGATACGGTCTTTGCCGGAGAGCGGGGGCGTGTAATCAATAATGCGAACGTACTCACGATGGGAGGTTGGATCACCGCGCCGGTCTTGGGTGTACAGATCGTGAATTCCTGGTTAGCGCTTGAGTTTACCGAGACGATGGAAGACCGTGCCGAGTGGTTATCCTCCGCCTTCTCGCGGGTGCAGCAGCTTGAAGAGGAGAGTTTCAAGTGAGTAACTCACCTTTAGCAAACGCCGCTAACGATGATCACGCCGTGATCGCTGCATATCTGGAACGAGCGTGCGCGGCGCAGGCGCAAGTGGCAGATTACACGCAGGAACAGATTGATGACGTATGCCTTTCGGTGGGCTGGGAAGTGTACAACGACGAAAACATCGCCGAGCTCGCTGCGTTAGCGGTGGAGTCAACCGGAATGGGCAACGTATCCGACAAGATCACTAAGCACAGGGTCAAGGTTATGGGCGTGTTGAGGGACATCCGTGAAGCGCGAACCGTTGGGTTGGTGGAGCGTGACGCGGCTCGTGGGATCTCGAAGTACGCGAAACCGGTTGGGGTTGTCGGTGCGTTGCTGCCGGTCACAAACCCAACGGCGACCCCGGCGAGCAATGGGCTCGGCATCCTCAAAGGGCGCAACGCTGTGATCTTTGCGCCGCACCCGCGTGGCTCCGAGGCGAGCGCACTCGCGGTGGAGTACATGCGGCGTGGCTTGCGCCGCGTCAATGCGCCCGAGGATCTTGTGCAGATCGTCTCAGAGCCTTCCATAGACCGCACTAACGAACTGATGCGGCAGGTTGATCTGGTGGTGGCTACCGGGGGTGGGCCGATGGTGAAGGCGGCCTACTCGAGCGGCACGCCGTCCTACGGGGTGGGGCCGGGAAACTCGGTACAGATCATCGCCGAGGACGCCGACATTGCCGATGCGGCCGGGAAGATAGCGCTGAGCAAGGCGTTCGACTATGCCACCAGCTGTTCGAGTGAGAACAGCATCATTGTGCATGAGTCGATCTACGACGCGGTAGTACGGCGCTTCAGGGAGCACGAGAGCACCTATCTGGTGCAGGGTAAGGAGCGTGAGGCGCTCGAGGCTTGGATGTGGCGCCCAAGCCAGAAAGGTGTGGTCGGGCTCAACCCCGAGATCGTTGCGCGCAGCGCCACCAGTATCGCTGCCGGTGCCGGTTTCGGCGTTCCGGAAGGCACCCGCGTTCTGCTAGTAGAGGGGCGCGAACCGGTTGAGGAAGACCCGTTTGCGGATGAGAAGATTTCGCCGGTGCTAACGATTTATCGCTATCGAGCGTTCTCGGAAGGGGTGGATATTCTGACCCGTCTCACCGACAAGGCCGGTACCGGTCATTCCTGCGGCATCCACACCTGGAATCAGGACTACATCCGCCATCTCGGCATGGTGATGCGCACCAGTCGCATCATGGTACGTCAGGCGCAGGCGCCGGCAAACGGCGGCAACTTCTTCAACGGCATGCCGAGTACCGTTACGCTGGGGTGTGGTACCTGGGGCGGTAACATCACTACCGAAAACATTCACTGGAAGCATTTTATTAACCTGACCTGGGTGAGCGAGCCCTTTGAGCCGGTACGCCCAAGCGACGAAGAGGTCTGGGGTGAGTTCTGGAAGCGTTATGAAATGTAACGTGGGCCGCAGACAGATGAGGTAACAATGAGACTCTTGGAATATCAGGGAAAAGCCGTGTTCAAAGAGGCCGGGATTATGGTGCCGGCGGCCCGAGTGGTGCGCGCAAGCGAGAACCAGGCGTTACGCGATGAGGCGTGCGCTGCGGCGCGTGAGCTCATGAGCGCAGCGGGCATCGGCAGACAGGCTGAGCAGGATCCAACGGGATCCAGCGGCGGTGAAACTGCTTGGTTTGCGCCGGGCGTGATGGTCAAGGCCCAGGTAACCTCCGGCGGGCGCGGCAAAGCCGGCCTCATTGTGCGGGCCGAGAGTCCCGAGGATGCCGGACAGGCGGCGGTTGCTATTGTTGAGCGCGAACCAAGCGTTCGCGTTATCCTCCTAGAGCAAATGGTTGACTCAGCGTGCGAACTGTATCTCTCTATTTCAACGGACGCAGGCAGCGCGCGTCACTTAATTCTCGCCAGTGCCGTCGGCGGCGTCGAGATTGAAACTCTCGCCGAACAGAACCCAACGGCGATACAGCGCGTGAGCGTGGACCCGTTTATGGGGCTGCAGCCGTACCAGACCCGCGGCTTGGGTTATGATCTCGGTTTCAGCGGAGAGCTCGTCAAACGCTTCGCGCAGGTAACTTCATCGCTTTACCAGGTGTTTCGCGCCAATGACACCGAGCTCGCCGAGATCAATCCGTTGTTCGTAACCCAAGACGGATCACTCATCGCCGGTGACAGCAAGCTCATCATCGACGACAACAGCCTCAACCGGCAGCCGCAGTTTGAGGTCACCAGAGAGCAGTACGGTACGGACACCGAGTACGAGGCCGCACTCGAGGGGATTCCGTACGTGCAGTTCGACGGCGATATCTCGCTGATGTGCGCCGGAGCCGGCCTCACGACCACGGTATACGACCTTGTGCAGTTTGAAGGAGGCACGGTAGCGAACTACCTTGAGTTCGGCGGGCCAAACTACCGTAAGGCCCGTCGTGCGATGGAGCTGTGTCTAAAAAACCGGAGCAGCGTCATCTTGATCGTTACCTTCGGGACCATAGCGCGCGCCGACGTCATGGCTGAAGGCATCGTCGGCGCTATTGCCGAGCTCAAGCCTGACCGGCCGATTGTGACGTGCATCCGGGGAACCAACGAAGAGGCGGCGACCGAAACGCTTGCCGACGCGGGTATTGAACCGCTGTTGGATACTGAAGAGGCGGTACGCAGAGCTGTCGCGATTGCGAAGGGGGAACAGGTATGAGCATCTTTGTAGACGGCAACACCACGATCGTACTACAAGGCGCAACCGGCAGCGAAGGCAGTTTCTGGGCGCAGCATATGATCGAAATGGGGGCGCGCGTGGTCGCCGCTGTGACGCCGGGCAAAGAAGGGCAGAAGCTGCACGGCGTACCGGTGTTCCATAGCGTTCGCCGCGCTCACGCGCAGCATGCGGCGAAAGCGGCAATGCTGTTCGTACCGCCGCGCTTTGCGCGCGATGCGGTGTTGGAGGCGCTGGACGCCGGAATACCCCGTGTGGTCACGATCGCCGACGGCATTCCGCTGCACGATCAGATACAGATCCGCGCCGCCGCGCGTGCCGAAGGTGCTCAAGTGGTTGGCGGCAACACCTCCGGGGTGATCTCGCCCGGCAAATCCATGGTCGGGATGTTTCCGTACTGGATTGAGCGCGTGTATCGTCCCGGTTCGATAGGTGTGATGACACGTTCCGGGTCGCTCACTAATGAAGTGACCGCGTGGGTTGTGGATGCAGGCTTTGGTGTGTCGACGCTTGTGGGGGTCGGGGGCGATTTGGTTCCCGGCTCGCGTTTCGCCGAGTTCCTTCCGGCCTTTGAAACCGACCCTGAAACGCAGGCGGTGGTGATAGTCGGTGAGCTCGGCGGCACTATGGAGGAAGAGGTTGCCGAGGCGATCCGCGACGGTGTGTTTACGAAGCCGGTGGTGGCGTTTCTCGGCGGAAGAACCGCCCCAAGCGGGAAACGTATGGGGCACGCCGGTGCGATTGCAACCGGCAGCTCGGGTACGGTCGCGGGTAAAGTCAAGGAGTTGGAGGGCGCCGGCGCGTTGGTGGCCGACCGCCCGTGTCGCGTCGGTGAGCTGCTGGCACGTGTTGTGCAATGAGTAATGCTTCTGGGATAGGGCCCCCAGTTGGCCGCCGCTGGGCGATCATCTTCGTCGGCTTTGCGATTGCGGTGTCGGCGCGCCTATTGCCGGTGCCGACAACAATCGCGATGATGGGCGAGGCCGTCCTCACGAGCGAGGGGCTGGCCGCGAGGGGCATCCTTCTGTTTACCCTGCTGCTGTGGCTGACCGAGGCGCTCCCGTTTCACATTACCGGCTTGGTCGCGGTCGTACTGATGGCGGTGTTTCGCATCGAGAGCTTTGCCTCAATCATCAGTATCGGTTTTGGTAACCACATCGTGGCGTTCTTCATCGGTGTGTTGGTACTGTCGAGTTTCATCACGCGCTCGGGACTTGGTAACCGCATCTCGGTGTTTCTGCTGTCGAAAACGGGTAACAGCACCGCGGGTATTCTGTTCGGGTTTATCTCGGTCGGTGCTTTAATTTCGATGTGGATCACCGACGTGGCGGTTGCGGCGATGCTGATGCCGCTGGGGGTTACGATCCTCAAAGATGAGGGAATCAAACCGCTTGAGAGCAATTTCGGCAAGGCGTTGATGATTTCGTGTGCCTGGGGGCCGATTATAGGTGGAATTATGACCCCGGCGGGAGCAGGTCCGAACCCGATCGCGATTGGGTTTCTAGCCGATATGGTGGGGGTTGAGCTCACGTTTCTGGGGTGGATGCTGTACGGTGTCCCAGCGGGCCTGCTGATTGTGGTACCGGTTTGGTTGGTGTTGATAGTGATGTTTCGCCCCGAGATCACACACTTGCGCAAGACTCGCGACGAGATGCACGATGAGTACCGCCGTCTGCCGAGGATGGAGCGGGAAGAGAAGGTCACGCTGTGGCTGTTTCTTCTGACTGTGGCGTTGTGGTTGGGGTCCCCGCTGTTTGAAAGCCTCTTGGACATATCAATTCCAATCTCGATGCCGGTCCTCCTGACCGCGTCGATATTCTTTTTCCCGGGTGTTTCGAAGACCTCCTGGAAAAGCGTGGAGCAAGATGTGAGCTGGAGCAGTATCGTCTTGATTCTTTCGGGCATCTCGCTTGGTATGATGCTGTACCAAACCGGCGCGGCGGAGTGGCTGGCGGTTGCAACCCTCGGTGGGATTGCAGAGCTGCATCCGTATCTGCTGGTGCTGCTCGTAGTGCTGATCGTGAGTTTCATCAAGATCTTTCTTTCGAGTAACACCGTCACCGCGACGATTATGATTCCGATCATGATTACTTTGGCGGGTGCAGTCGGGCTTGATGCGTTGTCGGTGACGATGCCGGCGGCGATCACCGCGAGCATGGCCTTCATTATGGTCACCAGCTCACCGACCAACGTAATCCCGTATACCGCCGGGTACTTCTCAATTCGTGATTTTGCGGTTGGCGGTGCAGTAGTCAGCGCGGTTATCGCGCCGATCGTCGCCGCGGTGATTTATGCGGTCGGGATACTGACCGGGCTGTATTAGTGGTATGGTATCTCACGGAGTGATGGATACTGCGGTCTGGTTGATCATAGTAGTCGTAGTAGTGTTCGCCGGTTTTACGCAAGGGGTCGCCGATTTCGGTTTCGGCGTTGTTAGGGTGTTGTTCGGTTCGATGGTGCTTCCACCGGTTAGTGCGGTGGGGGTTGATAGCTTTGCTTGGCCCTATTCAGGTCGGTTACAATTGGCGGCTTCACCGAGCGCAGGTCAGATATCGCAGGATAGTGATGCCCGCGTTGGTCGTGTTGGTCTTCTTGCCGTTAGGTGCTCGCGGGAATAGTCGGTGGTGCGTTCGCTATGCCAGGACCACTGCTTGTCGGTTACTCGTTTGCATCGGAGCGCGACCCTCGTGTTGCTAAAGCGAACGCTCAGTCTGCGTTTAGCGTGTGGTCTCGGTCGGGCTTATTACTGTTCACTTTGCCTCGGGGTCGATCTCAGTCGATACCATTTGGACCGCATCAGTGCTTGTTCCTGCGGTCCTTGCCGCGACCTGGGCGGGTGCCGGGGTTGGCGCCGGAATACCGCGAGCGGCATTTGCCGCGCTGGCTGAAGCGCTGCTGATTCTCCTCGGACTGTATGTGATGCTTTCGGCCCTAGTGGGATAGCCGCGGCAGCTCCAGAGATGCCCGAAAAGGTTGCTGCGTTCATCTGAGAAGCGTGGCACCGTTCCGCACCTGAGCGGTCCACCAGTTGAGATCGGCTTGCCAGTGCCGGCGGGCCGCGGCGCCCACACGCCAATGAGCGGCTTTCAGCACGATTGCCCACCCGTCTTGGAGAAAACCGCCTAGCATTCCAAGCAGGCACTGTCGCTCCCAGTCGCCGCGGCTCAAAGCTGCGCGGCCATGAGCCGCAAGATGGTGCTGCAGGCGCGTGAAGTAGAACTCCAGCGTGTGTTCTTTTGAGGCCGGCAACAGCGGTGAGTTAGCCCCAAGGTAGCGGCCGAGCTCCACCACAGGAGGCGCTGCGGCGGCGAGTTGCCAGTCAAGCAGCGCCAGCCGCCGGCGGTTGCCGGGGTCCGTTGCCCCAGCACGCACGGGCAAGACCCCGAGGTTGGAGTGCCGAAAGTCACCATGGACAAGCGTCTGCGGGAATCGCGCAAGTGCCGTGCACAGCGGCGCCGGATCCTCGAGAAGAGGGGCGATGATCGCCATCACGTCGGTGCCGACAACGTGGTGTGCGAGGTTCCAGCCTTCGAGAATGCGGCCCGGAATCTCTCCGGCTCCGGCGCCCTCGCGGCGAGCTACAGCGGGCGTGAACATGCGGTACACGTGGAGTAGGCTGCACAGTCCCACTGCAGGATCTGCGACAGTCGGATCATTCCAGAATGCGGCGTGCATCGCCGCGAGTGCGTCGAGAAATAGCCGATGCTGTGACTCGCTGAACGCACAGTTGGTAACCAGCGCGGCGCTGTAATCCGGCATCAGGATAGCCCATCCTTCACCATCGAGCGCGCAGGCTAACACCGCCGGGGCGAACAGCGGAGGGAGGCGATCGAGCAGGCCGTACTGCCATACGGTAACCGCGCGGCAGCGACGGTCGCCGGTCGCACGCATCAGCCAGTCCCACTGCAACGAAACCCGTTTTAGAACTGCGCGCGGGCCGCTGCCGTGGTTCGTAGTGACCAACTCGAGCCCACTACCCGAGTGTGCGAACTCCGCCGAGAGCGGCTTGCGCGCAATCTGGGTCACGCTTTGTCCTACATATTTAGACAGCCGTTCCGGTTCGAGAAGCGCCTCTACCGATTCCTCGAGTCTGTGTGGCATGCTCGGCCCCGGTCCCGGCAGCTTCAGCGTTTGAACTGCGGGAGGTACTCGCCAGACTCCGCGAGGAGGTCGTCAAGCACCGCGCGTGCGGTATCGATGTCGTTCACCGTGGGGTCGAGCAAGAGCGCCTGCAACGCCAAGTCTCGATCACCATGATAACACGCGTCAACCACAACCGAGCTATACGCGAGTTCGCGGCGGCACAGCTCTGCGATCGGCTCGGGTAGCGCGGGCATCGTCAGCCCACGCACACCCAAGCTGGAGCTCATACCGGGAACCTCTACGATCGCATCGTGGGGCAGGTTCGGGATTGATCCGTGATTCGGCAGATTGAGCTGCTGAATATAGGTGTTTAGATTGGCGTGTGCCCCTTCTATTACCTCGGGCACACCCTCGGTGCGAAGATTACGCAGTGTTTCAACAGACTCCCGGCCTTCCACCACCGCCCGGGCGACCGCACGGCGGTCGGCGCGCCGTTTACGATTACCGCTCCAGCTCTGCGTGTGCAATCCGTACTTCTCCCACGGTTTCTTGACGGGGTCGTGTACGTGCGGCAAAAACTCGCAGAGATGGCTGTCGCTCGGAGTCGGCATGAGACCGAAGATAGCGAAAATCTCGCGTGAGAGCGGTTCGAAGCCGCTCCGCTCGGCACGAAACCAGCTCTCACGCAGCGCAGGATACAGGTCTTCTCCGGTTTGTTTGTCACGGATGTCGTACACCCACGAAAAGTGATTGATGCCGGCGGCTTTGATATCTAGGTGTTTCAGTCCTGCAGCCATAAGAGGCTCGCGATAATGACGGTGTTCATGATTGGTGTCGATCTTTACGTTCTCGGGGACCTCAACGCCGTAGCGGTCGGCAAGCAGGGCCATCGCGATCGCGTATCCCCACAACAACTGGTGACACATGCCGACCACTCGTATCTTTGAATAGCGCGTGATCGCAAGGGTGAGCCTGATCAGTGGGTTGACGTAGTTCATGAACAGCGCATTCGGGCAGAGCTCTTCCATGTCGCGCGCGATTGCCATAATGAGTGGTACGTTCCGCGCAGTGTGTGCGAGCGCGCCGGGGCCGCTGTTCTCAGCGTATGGCTGGCGGATCCCGTGCTTGAGCGGAATGCGCCAGTCTTTCTCCCAGACGTCTTCGCGCGGCCCAACCTGCACCGACACAATCACGAAATCGGCGTTCGGCAGCGCTTCCCGGCGATTACTGGTGCTGCTTATACGGGCGCCGGCGTTCCATTCTCTGTTCATGACTCCGGCGAGGTTTGTCATTAGCTCAAGCGGCTGTTCGTCAATGTCAACCAGCTGCAGATCAACACCATGCAGGCGCCGGGAGCGTAGAATCGCGGAGATTGCTCGTTGCCCGAAGACCGCGCTGCCGGCTCCGAGAATCACGATCTTTGGTGGTCGCATACAGCATCCTCGCAAATTAGTTAGTTGCGGAAAAAAACCATTTTGCCCAGCCTCCCAGGGGTTGTCAAGCGGCGTCAGGTTTTGCGCTGAGAATCGAGTTAGAATGTCGCAAACGGGTTAGCGCTTGTGATCGTGAATTTGCACCGGCTTCACGCGGAAAGACAATTTTCGATTGACAACTCTACCAGAATCGTGTTTTACTTTCACTAAGAAAGAAAAGGGGGTGCTATAATGGCACGGAGAGTTTTCGTTCTATTTCTCATTGCAGCTTTCGCCTTTCCCGTGATCGGAGTGTTCGCCGGTGGTGCGGCCGAGGAAGAGGCGATCGTATTGCAATTCCCGACGTTCTGGGTAGGCACAGACTCGAAGGCCGTGCCGGTCGAAGAGCTGGTCAGCGAGTTCAATCAAATGCACGAGGGCGAGATTCGCGTGCAGATTGAGCCCACACCGGATACCGACGGGTACCGTCAAACGATCAACACGCGCCTGGCAGCCGGGGATCTGCCGGATCTCTTCATCTTCCAGCCCGATCCTACCACCATGCAGTACTATGAAGCTGAAGACGTGTTGATGGACTTTGCCGACGAGCTTCAAGACGGCTGGGGTGACCGGTTCCAAGGTTCTCAGATGGAGGCGGCGACGGTAGACGGCATGGTGAAATCGATCCCGTATGAGATCGGGGTGACTCCTATCTGGTACAACACTCGACTGTTTGACCAGGCCGGTATCGATGAGTTCCCGAGGACCTTTGGGGAGTTCTGGGAAGCGGCCGAGGCTCTCAAGGATGCCGGGATCACACCGACATCCCAGATGACCGGCGGCGCGAACGCCTGGACGAGCATGCTGTGGTACAGTCACATCATCGGCAGCATCGGTGGCCCCGATGCCTGGGATCGCCCGCTCGACCATCCGCAGTACGAGCAGGCGGCGGAGATTCTGCTTCAGCTCTACAGCGATGGGAATACCACGGGCGACGCGGTTGGCGGCGACGCCGATGTCTCCGGGAGCCACTACCTCGCGCAGCGAACCGCGATCTTCAGCAACGGCCCGTGGTACATCGGTCGTGTGGCCGGTGATGCTCCGGAGGTGCACCAGGCAACCCAGCTGGCGCCGGCGCCCGCTGTTGAAGGCGGCGAGCATGGCCACCAGGTGACCTTCGCGCTCTCCAACCTCGCGGCGGCGCATACCGACGATCCGGCCCGGCGCGAAGCGGTGGTGAAGTTCATGCAATGGATGACCGAACCCGACAACGTCGCAATGATCACCGAGGAGGCAGGTTCTCTGTTCGCGATCAATTACGAGATTGACCCGAGCATTGACCCGCTGCTTTCGGAGTTCGTGCGCGTGCAGAATGAAGCGCCGTTTACCTTGACCGACATGGAGCGCGCCTTCCCGGTGGCAGTCGTCCAAGAGTTCGGCGGCGCTATTGAAGCGATGGTTGCGGGCGGTGCGTCACCTGCAGAGTTCGTCGAAATCCTCAAGGACGCAGCACGAGACTGATCGAGATAGAATCCACGTACCAAGCGCTGTCAGGTGGCGGGGAACGAACGGCCGGCGCCGACCGGCCGTTCGCCCGACACCCGGCCGGGAGGACGAATGACGCTTCACAAGAATTGGAAGGGCATTACGCTCTTCTTAATTCCGGTGGGGGTGATGTATTTCACCTTTTTCATTTACCCCTTGGGTTACGTATTCGTACTGAGTACGATGAGCTGGTCGGGGTTCGGACCGATGGAGTTCGTCGGTCTACACAACTTCCGCCGCCTTGTGGGAATGACCAGCTTCCGGCTGGGAATTCGTAACAACCTGATCTGGGCTTTGTCGCTTGGCTTCATTCAGGTTGGCCTTGCGGCCGTTGTTGCGATGATTCTGGCGCGTAAGCCGCCGTTTTGGCGATCCCTGCGGACTGTCTATTTTTTGCCGACCGTCATTAGCCAGGTAGCGATCGCGATGCTTTGGTATACCATTTATCGCGAGAACTTCGGGCTCCTCAACACAGTTCTCCGGAACTTTGGTTTCGACCATCTTGCGATGAACTGGCTGGGCAACTTCTACACCGCGCTACCGGCGGTGATTGCGCAACAGTTGTTCTACATCGGTTACTTCATGATCATCATCCTTGCCGGCGTTATGTCGATCCCGAAATCTCTGTATGAGTCGGCCGAGATCGACGGTGCCACGGTGCTGCAGCAAGAGTTCTACATTACGATGCCGATGGTCCGCGATATTGCCGTCGTCGCGATGACCCTCGCGATGGCGTTTGGTATTCGCCATTTCGAGGCGACCTTTCTTCTTACCGGCGGCGGACCGGCACATCGAACCTCAACCTTGGGAATCCTGCTGCATCGTAACTTGCACGCCGCGAATTACGGCCGGGCGAACGCGATCGCCGCAGTGCTGATCGTCGTCGGCGCGCTGATCATAACCTTGGTCAGGCGACTACTGTCTACACGCAGCGCCGTGGAGGATGTAAAACAATGAGTGCCTCAGTAACCGTACAGGATACGCACACCCAAACGCCGAGCGAGCGTGTCGGCCCCGTGAAGGTCGTAATTGCGAAGATCGTGAAGTGGTCAGTATTGCTGTTCTTTCTCGTGATCACGTTGTTCCCGTTGTTGTGGCTGATCACGTCGACTTTTAAGACCAACGCCGAGTTCATGGCCGATCCGCTGGCGCTGCCGAGCGGATTCTACTGGCAGAACTACATCGACGCGGTTCAGATCTCGGGACTGCCGCGCCTTCTGTTGAACTCGGTCTTTGTGTCATCCGGCAGTACGATCGTTGCAATGCTCATCTGCTCCATGGGTGCGTTCG
>PWQX01000150.1 GCA_003556605.1 Spirochaetaceae bacterium | reverse complement strand
GCGATGATCGCCGAAAAATGGAACTTCCCGGACGCGTTGGTTCACTCAATCAAGTATCACCACTCTCCGTCCGATGCCCCGGACGAGAATATCGATGTAGTGCTGACGGTTTATATGGCCAACGTGCTCTGCCATTACCGTGAGACCGGTATGCGAATCGAGCAAGTGGAACCGCTCGCCTTGGAAGAGTTCAGCATTGAGTCCGAAGAACAGCTCTTAAAGATGGAGAGTCACCTCGTCAAGGCATTCCAACGCGAGATGCACACCAGCGCCGCCCAGGTGTAGGCACGCCGCAGCCGCAGGATCACTGTAGTTTCTCTCGCTATCGCCGCGCGTGATCCGGCAATGCGGGGTCTCCTGTCAGCGCCGCGTGCCAACAGTACAGCAGAATGCCGACCGCGACTGCGACATTGAGCGAGCTTTTCGCGCCCGGAGAAGGAATCGTGACGCGGCCCGCCGACTGTTCGGCACGCTTGAGCGCTGCCGGAGAAAGGCCGAGCTCTTCGCTGCCGATCAGCGCAGTACCGCAATCGGGAAACCGAAACCGGTCAATGGGCGTTCCTCCGGTTTCCAGCGCAAACACCGGCTCTGCGACCGTCTCCAGCGGCTCGCGCCGCAACGCGAGCATTTCGAACGCACCCATCGCCGCACGCCGTGCGCGCGGGTGCTCCGGCAAGGCAGCCTCCGGCGACAGCAGCAACTCCGCAATCCCGAACGCGGCCGCAGCTCGGGATATCGCCCCGAGATTGAAGGGGGCGCGGATGCGCTCTAGATACAAGCCGCTGCCGGCAAGCGCTGCCGCGCCCGGCGTGCTGCCGGCGCTCGCGGTAGGCGCAGCTCGGCCGGTCAGCGTGCCGGCCGGCCCGGAAAGGTCCCAATCAGCCGCCTCAGCTCCAATGAGCTGCTGCAGCGCGTGCCGGAGATCGTTCACTGCGAACCGAAGCTCCGCCCGCTGTGCACGAGCGGGCAGCTCGGAAAGCAAGCCCGCTACACGATCGGCGCCCCGGATTACCCCATGAGGCACCGTAGAATCGGCAGACAGAAGTGCGAGAAGATCACGCCAGTAACGAGCACTGATCTGCGCGCCCGCCGCAGTCGGCGGGCTCCCGCTCACGGCCGCTTCAAGCTGTGCGAGGAGTCTAACAATTTTTCGGTGCCGAGTGGCATTGGGGAGCCGCGCAAGTTTTCGAATCGTGATCATAGAGCATCCCGGATACGTACACCCGGTCTAGAACGCGAGTTTGACCAGGTCGTACAGTTCCTGCGAGGACAGCGGCACGGGACTGTAGCGCACCATTTCAAACTCAGACGCGGCCTCGGCTGCCTCGACCATATCGTCGAGCTTTAGGTCTAATTCGCGCAGTCGCGTAGACAGCTTCAGCCGTCCAAGCATTTGCCGTACCGCAGCCGGCGCTCTAGCGGCATCATCGGCAGCGCTCATTGCGTCGACATCCTCGCCGAGAGCTACCGCCAGCTCGCCGATCCGTTCCGGTCGCGCTGAGAGTTGGAACTCCAAGATGTGCGGCAGCAGTACGGCCGCGATCCAGGCCTTCGGAACACCGCACTGCGCGCTGATCGCGTACGTGAGGGCCGCACCCGGACCCTGCGAGCTCGCCGAGACGCCGAGCGCACACAGAAAGGCCGACTCGTAGGCGAGTGTTCGAACACGGATGTCACTCGAATCCGTGACGGTCGCACGAAACGCATCAACGAGGGTGCGAACCGATTGCTGCATAAAAGTGTCCGACAGGAAATTGCTGCGAGTAGACAGGTAGCCTTCAACCGCGGCGAGTAGTACATCGAGCAACGCGGCGGCCGTCGATTTGTGTGATAGCGTCATGCTCAAGCGCGGGTCCAACAACACCGCCTTCAGCACCCCGGACCCTGTATGCGCCATACGCGCGCGGTTGCTCCTGCTGTCGGTAAGCACACAGAAATCCCGAAACATGAAGTGATTGCGAACGGCGGTTGGAATCTCAATGTAGGCACTTGGGTGCGCGCGCCTGTGCGTGCGCTGCCGCGTCGGCGTGCCGGTCTCAAACAGCTCGGCAATCTCGATACCTTGGTCGAGGGCTGCCGCCGCGCACCGTGCAATCGTGAGCACGTTCATCCCGCCCATTCCAATGATGGCGTGAGCCTGCGAGGCGCGCGCAAGCGAGAGAACCTCGCAAGCGGTACGATCGGTAGCGCCCGAGAGTAACTCGTCGAAGATTATGCAGTCGATTCCCTTTTTCGACAGAAGGTCTTGCACCCGCTGAAGACTTTCTGCTCCGTTTGGCACAGTCTCGGTCACCAATACCGCACGCGATGCGTGCGGAGCGGTAACGACCCCTACGCGATTAACGGCGTCAAGACCGAACGTCGTTCTCGCCGGGACCTGAAACACGAGATCTGCCATGATCTCTCCTCACACTGTCGAAAAAGGCGGAGTCACCAAAGCGCCTGCGGATCTCTCGTGGTGGGATCCGGCCGCCTTACTCCGTACCGAAGAGGTCGATGATGCGCTCGGCCACGGTGTTTAAGACGACATCGTTGATGTAGTTCGGATCTTCTAGTTTGTTTTTTACCTCTTCAACGCGGTCGGCGCGCACATCAGATGTAGACCGAACCGTCTCGGTGGCGTTGTACAATTCGCCCTTCAGCCTGGCTTCTTCGGAAACCGAAATTGAGTCGCCGTTCTGCTGCCGCTGATTCGAACCGGTTTGCCCTGTTTTACCGTAGTTGTGAAGGGGATCAACCGGTCCCAGTCTTTCAATACTCATTCGCACGCCACCCTGTACACTCTTACTTGTACTATCGACATCACCCGCCTATTATTTTAGTGCTTTTTTCCCGCAGATACAAGCAGCGTAAACTCACCCTTGAGTGTGTTTTTTTCTTTTATTATCTTTATTAAATCTAATACAGAACCTTCCACGTACTCTTCATGCAGCTTCGTCATTTCACGGCCCAGTAATATCCGCCGCTGCGGGTCTATCGCCGCGATCTCATCCAGCAGCGCGCCAATACGATACGGTGACTCGTACAATACCACCTGCTGCGGCTGCGTCGGCGCTTCAATGAGCTCCCGCAGCCGCTTCGCACGCTTAGCGCGCTTGCGAGCCAAGAATCCTTCGAACACCACGGTTTTCCCGCCGAAGCTCGAAACGCTCAACAGTGCGGTCACGGCCGACGCGCCCGGAATGGGGACAACCGCGTATCCGGCCGCCCGGACCGCCGCCACGAGCCCGGCGCCGGGATCGCTGACCCCGGGAGTCCCGGCATCAGTGAGATACGCAAGATCCTTGCCCTCATCGAGAAAGCTCACCGCCCGCTCGGCCGCACGCTCCTGGTTGTGAGCGCGGCAGCTGACCAGCTGACGTTTCACCCCGTGCGCGTGCAGCAGCCTGCCGGTGCGGCGCGTGTCCTCGCAAAACACCGCCTCGACCGCCGCCAAGGTCGAAAGCGCCCGCAGGGTAATATCGTTTAGGTTTCCGATCGGCCCGGCGACAATATATAGTGTCGGCACGAACACCATTGTATGAGACTGTTTCGTACTTGCCTACCACGAACCGGCTCGGATAGTATCGTAACGGAGGATCACGATTCACACCGTTGTCTTGATCGTTACCGCAGCGGTTGTGGGGCTTCTGATTTATAGCCTCACGCGCATGCGGAAGAGCGACTATCACTTTCTCTCCAATCGTATGGCCGACCGGAGCCGCAACTCGTTCGAGGTTCTGCGCCCATGCCCGCTGTGCAAGAGCATGCTGCGCCGGGGTGAGACCGTGCATTCGGTGGTGTACTCCGGCGACGGTTCGGGCACGCAGTCACAGCCGGACACTCTGGCGCATCTGTTCGGATGCCGGTACTGCTATCCGGCAGACGGCGAGCATCCGCGCGTCTGTCCGGTTTGCGGCCATGAGATCGGCACCGAGGGTTACGTTGTCGCCCGCATGTTTGAACGGCATGACCGCAAGCACATTCATGTGCTCGGTTGCACCGAGTGCCGCGGTGCAGGGCTGCGCCGCGCTGCCTCAGGAAAGGCAAATGAGTAGCGTTTACGACAGCGGCCGACCTGTGCCGCTTTCGGTTAAGCTTGGTTTTGGGGTCGGCGATCTGGGCGGCAACCTCTTTTTCACGATGATGGGGTTCTACCTCCTGTTCTACCTTACCGACACTGTGGGTATGCGCGCCGGTCTCGCCGGTACCGCGCTCATGATCGGCAAGGCCTGGGACGCGGTAACCGACCCGGCTGTGGGATACATCTCCGATCGCAGCAGCACTCGCTGGGGCAGGCGGCGACCGTACATGGCGGCCGGGGCAATCACAACCGCAATCATGATGGCGATCATGTTCACGATCCCGGGCTTGGCGAATCACTGGCTGCTGTTCGTGTATGTGGCGCTCGTCTACTGCCTACTGAACACCGCCTACACCCTGTTCCTAATCCCCTACGGTGCGCTGACCCCCGAGATCACCGAAGATTTTCACCAACGCACGGTGCTCAACGGCTATCGCATGTCGTTCGCAGTAATCGGAACCTTTTGCGGCGCGATTCTCGTCCTACCCATCGTCTCACTGTTCGGCGGCGGTACGCGTGGCTGGACCGCCTCAGGGCTTATTATGGGACTGATCATGGCGGCGAGCTTTCTGATCACCGTGGCTTCGGTGCGTGAGGCTGCTCGGCGCCCGATTTCCGAGACCGGACACGTCCTGCGGGCTTACTGGGACGTGCTGCGCATGAAGCCGTTTCTGACGGTGCTGATACCGTGGACCTGTCACATCACCGGTGTGAATATTCTACAAGCGAGCATGCTGTACTACTTCGGGGCGATTTTCGGCGACGCCGGCGGCTTTCAGATTGCGTTGCCGGTGCTGCTTGCCTCAAGCATGCTGTTCATTCCGGTGTGGGTACGGATTTCAAGGCGGATCGGCAAGAAGCTCAGTTACAACATCGGTATGGGCATTTTCACCATAACGGTGCTGGCGTTTTTCGGTCTGGGGCACATACTCGGGCTGCAGTTCGCGGTCGTCTTGATGGGGCTTGCAGGTGTCGGCTTCGCTACTCAGTACGTCATGCCGTTCGCGATTATTCCCGACGTCGTGGAGTACGATTACGCCGAGAACGGGGTACGACGCGAAGGCGTGTTCTACGGATTGTGGACTTTCGTCAGCAAGATCGGACAGGCTTTAGGAATCGCACTAAGCGGCTGGGTACTGACCTGGTTCGGCTACCAAGAGACAGTCGCCGGGCTTCCGGCACCCGTGCAGACCGAGCTCGCCCAGTTCGGTATTCGGTTGTTAATCGGGCCGATACCGGCGGCGTTCTTCATCGCCGGTATCGCCGTTTTGAGTTATTATCCGATCAACGCAGCCCGCTATGCAGAAATTCTTAAACGCATCCACGCTCGCAACGCTCGATGACCGCATGCCTCGCCGTATCCATCGAGTCTCTCGGTTCGTGCGGACCGTGTGGCGGAAGTACCGCCGCAGTGAGGTATAGCGAACACGAGCACAAGACCCCCCGAGTAGGCACGGGCCCACGTTCACCCTCCCTGATCGCGCCGTAGACGCCTCGACCCAAAACCCAAATCGCATTACACTGTCGGAAACATCAGGAGGTCGGACATGGCTGCAGACACGCTATTCGACAAAATTCTTAGAAAAGAGGTTCCCGCGGAAGTGGTGCATGAGGATGAGGAAATCATGGCGTTCCGTGACATCAATCCGCAAGCCCCAACCCACGTGCTGGTAATCCCCAAGACGAAGTTTGAGAGCTTCGCTGATCTTGCCGAAGCCGACCCCGAAGAGGTTGGACGGTACATTCGCGGCGTCGCCCGCGTAGCCCGCGAGCTCGGTTTAGATGAGAGCGGTTACCGCGTGGTGTTCAACACCGGACCGCAAGCACAGCAAACGGTGCACTACATTCACGCGCATATCATCGGCGGGCGCCAATTCACCTGGCCGCCGGGCTGACGCTGGGGCAGCCGGCAGCCGGCACACAGATAGAAGCTGCCGGCAGTTGCGTTTTACCCGCTAATCCGATAGCTTTTGTGTCGATGGAACACCTAAAACGAACTGTTACCTGTGGAGAACTGACCGAGAAGCACCTCGACCAAGAGGTTGTGCTCAACGGCTGGGTGCACCGTAATAGAGATCACGGCGGCGTGCATTTTGTCGATCTGCGCGACCGTTACGGATTAACGCAGATCGTCATTGACGAAGACGCCGATGCGCCAGTGCGCGAGGCGACCGAGCAGCTGAAGTTTGAGTACTGTATCGCCGTGCGCGGGAGCGTGCGCGCCAGGCCCGAAAGCATGATCAACCCGGAGATGGCAACCGGGAAAGTGGAGGTGGCCGCGAGTGAGATCACGATCCTCTCGCGCTGCGCCACCCTTCCGTTCATGGTGGATGAGCGCAGCGATGCGCGCGAGGATCTGCGTTTGAAGTACCGGTACCTCGACCTGCGTTCGTTCGCAATGCAACGCAAGATCCGCCTACGCCATGAGCTGATGTTTCGGGTTCGCGAGTACTTGCACTCGCACGAGTTCTACGAGATCGAAACCCCGACCATGATTCGCTCGACGCCTGAAGGCGCCCGTGACTTTCTGGTCCCCTCGCGTCTGCACCCGGGCAAGTTCTACGCGATGCCGCAGTCACCGCAGCTGTTCAAGCAGATCTTGATGGTCTCGGGTTTTGACCGCTATTTTCAGCTGCCGCACTGTTTTCGTGACGAAGACGCCCGCGGAGACCGCCAGCCCGAGCATACCCAGATCGATATCGAGATGAGCTTCGTTTCTCGCGATGACGTGTTTGAGCTCATCGAGGGGCTGTTCCACCACGTGTTTCAGCACACTCTCGGTTATGAGCTCGAAGTGCCGTTTCAGCGTTACAGCTACGACGAAGCGATGAACAGATTCGGCAGCGACAAGCCGGACCTTCGCTTTGATCTCGAGCTCACTGAGTTCTCCGAAACGGCGGTGGCCGGAGAGTTCAAGGTATTTCAAGACACCGTCGCGAACGGAGGCGTCATAAAGGCGCTGCGAGTACCGGGGGCCGGGCAGTTATCGCGCAAGCAGATCGACACGCTGGAGCAACAGGCTAAGGTGTACGGCGCGAAAGGACTAGCCTGGATGAAGGTCACCGATGCCGGGCTGGAAGGAGGGGTCTCGCGCTTTTACGCGGAAATCGCAGACCGGATTATAACAGTGCTCGGCGCGTCCCCCGGCGACCTGCTGGTATTCGTCGGCGATTCCTGGAAGACCGCGTGTACTGCGCTTGGTGCGGTGCGATCTAAGCTCGGCCGTGATCTTGGGCTTGCCGACCCCACGGCCTTTCGATTCTGCTGGATAATCGATTTCCCGTTGTTCGAGTGGGACGATGAGGAACAGAAGTGGGAGGCCGCCCATCACCTGTTCAGCATGCCCCGCGAAGAGTACCTCGACACGCTGGAGCAGGACCCGGGCGCCGTTAAGGGCGACCTGTACGACCTGGTGTGCAACGGTTATGAGCTTGCATCAGGTTCGATCAGGATACACGACCCGGAACTACAACGGCGTATTTTCGCGATTGTGGGCTTCTCGCTTGAAGAGGCCGAACGGCGCTTTGGGTTCCTGTTGGAGGCGTTTAGGTATGGTCCTCCGCCTCACGGTGGAATCGCGCCGGGGTTGGACCGTCTGGTAATGCTGATGGCCGGAGAGACGACAATTCGCGAGGTAATTGCCTTTCCCAAAAATACCGTCGGTGTCTCACCGATGGATGATTCTCCGACTGAGGTCGATCCGAAACAACTCGAAGAGTTGCATTTGCGTGTAATCGCTCCTACAGAGAATGGCGCAGCGGCGGAAACGCTGAAGGAGTAATACCGTGTTTCGAATAAGGACATTGAACAACATCGCCCCCGTGGGATTGAAGCTGTTAATCGACAAATCGTACCAGTACGGCAGCGAGATAGACAATCCTGATGCAATTCTGGTGCGCAGCGCCCCGATGCACGGCATGGAGCTTTCCCCGGCGTTGAAGGCGATTGCACGCGCCGGCGCCGGTGTAAATAACATCCCGATTGACCGTTGCACCGAGCGAGGGATTGTTGTGTTCAACACCCCCGGAGCAAATGCCAACGGGGTAAAAGAGCTTGTGGTCGCGGGCTTGCTGCTCTCCTCAAGGCGTATCACCGAAGGCGTCCGGTGGGTTGAGTCAATAGCCGACCGCGGCTCGGAAATCAAGCCGCTGATTGAGCAGGAAAAGAAACGCTTCGCCGGACCCGAGATACAGGGCAAGACGCTCGGAATTGTAGGTCTCGGTGCGATCGGGGTGATGGTTGCCAACGCCGCCGGGGCTCTCGGTATGCAGGTGGTGGGCTTTGACCCGTTCATCTCGGTGGAGGCCGCATGGGGGCTTTCACGAGGAGTGCAGCGCGCGAGCTCCCTGGAAGCTCTGCTTGCGGCATCCGATTATGTCAGCCTGCATACGCCGCTTACCGAAGACACGAACGGACTCATCGGCGCGAAAGAGCTCAAGCAATGCAAGAACGGCGTGCGCATCTTGAACTTCGCACGCGACGGACTGGTGAACGAAGACGAGCTGCTGGCGGCAATTCACAACAAGAAAGTCGCCTGCTACGTAACCGACTTCCCAACGCAGAAAATCACCGGCAAGCCCGGCGTAGTCGCGATACCGCACCTCGGGGCGAGCACTCCCGAGTCCGAGGACAATTGCGCAATCATGGCTACTCGCCAACTCTGCATGTTCTTGGAACACGGCAACACCACGAACTCGGTGAACTTCCCCGACTGCTACATGGAACCGACACCGGGAATCAGCCGTGTAATCGTTGCCAACTATAACGTCCCCAATATGGTAGGACAGATCACTACGCTGCTTGCCGACTACGGAATCAACATAGAGGATCTGCTCAATCGCCATCGCGGCGAGCTCGCGTACAATATCATCGACATCAATCAGCAGTTGTCTACCGATGCGCTGGAGAAAATCCAAGCGATAGACGGCGTGATCTCCGCACGCCAGTTGTATTAGGATCGCAGGAGCTCATTACAATGGCACGCGCCGCGGCTGTACGCTATCGCTGCGAAGCATGTGGTCGCGAGAGTCTCAAGTGGCTAGGCCGCTGCCCGGAATGTAACACGTGGAACACCTTCCGCGAGTATCATCCCGATCGTGAGCGAACAGGGGCCAGCGGTGATACCGCCGTGACCGCAGCGTGGCTGCATGAGCTGGAAGGGCGCCGAGAAGACCGAGTTTCAAGCGGTATCGGCGAACTTGACCGGGTGCTCGGCGGCGGCTTCGTCGCCGGTGCTGCGGTAGTCGTCGGCGGCGAACCCGGCATCGGGAAATCTACGCTCATGCTGCAGGCTGCTGCGGCGGCCAAACTGTCGACCTTGTATCTCAGCGGAGAAGAGTCGCCCCGCCAGATCGCGCTACGGGCCGACCGCCTCCGCCTGCGTGACATTCACGTCAAGGTGGCGGCTGAGACCGAGCTCGGGCGCATCAACACACTGCTCTCCGAGCAACAGCCGCAGCTGCTGATCGTAGACTCGGTGCAGACGCTGTTTGCGGCCGAGCTCGGCGGGTTATCCGGTGGCGTTACGCAAGTTCGCGCCTGCGCGCAGGAGCTCACCGACTGGGCGCGTCGAAGCGCCGCGGTGCTCCTGATGGTGGCGCACGTCACTAAGGAGGGCAGCATCGCCGGCCCCAAGCTGCTCGAGCACATCGTCGACGCCGTGCTGTACTTTGAGCACACCGAGAACGAGCTTCGTTTCCTGCGCGCAGCCAAAAACCGCTTCGGTGCGATCGAGGAAGTGGGCTTGTTCGCGATGGACGAGCGCGGACTGCAGGAGGTGCACGACCCGTCCTCGGTATTCCTGGTGCGCCGCGACGACCCCGTGCCGGCCGGCATCGCCGCGGCGCCGGTGTTCGAAGGCACACGTATCTTGCTTGTGGAGCTGCAGGCGCTCACGGTTCCGGCTAAGGGAGGCGTCTCGCGCGTTTTTTCCGACCGCATCGACTCGGGGCGCGTGTCTCGCGTCGCCGCAGTCCTCGAGCGCCATCTTGGCCTCAGCTTCAGTGATCAGGATATATACGTGAATGTCGCCGGCGGGATGCGCATTGCCGAGGTTGGCGTAGAGCTCCCACTCGCGGTGGCGCTATATTCCGCGCGCACCGGCCGGCCGGTTCCGGCGCACACCATTGTAACCGGAGAGCTGAGCCTTGCCGGTGAAGTCCGTCCCGTGCGCCGGGTTGACCGCCGGTCGCGCACCGCAGCCGAGCTCGGGTACGGACGCTTCTTCGGACCCGCTGCGGCCCGCGGCGAGCCTCGTACGCTAGAGATCCACGAGGTCGCTACTTTGGCCGCCTGCATTGAGGGTGTGTTCGGTCGCGGGACCCACTGAACAGTGCCCCTTGAGCGCGCACACGTGTGTGTCCTCACCCTGCACCGGGGAACAGCAGCGGGATCGCGACGAAAGTGCCGATTGCGCTGCCGATTGTGGCGAAGAAGAACACCAACAAAATACGGGTGAAACGGTTGCGGAAGAATCCTCGAAACTCGGCGATATCGGTTTGCAGCCGTTCGAAATCCTCAACACGGGGCTTACGCAACAGCGACTCAAGCGCCGCGCTCACAAAACCCACACCGATGGTGGGGTTCATGGAAGTGAACGGCGCGGCCAGGAACGAGCCGACCACGGTCAACGGGTGAGCGAGCGCCGCCGCGGCGCCCAACGCGGAGAGGGAACCGTTGATAAACACCCATACCCCCAACGACCGCATCCCGCCCATGAACCCGCCCTGCACAAAGCCGTAGCCGATCAAACCTACGATCACTGCCGGTACCACGTACGGCAGTATCCGTGTCCACAGCCGCGGCGGCGGTACAACGTCGAGTGCCCCCAGGTCGGGGCTCAGCTCCCCGTCGCTGAACTGCTCGAGCTTCCGGACGACGCCCGGAAGATGCCCGGCGCCGATCACCGCAACCACATGATCGCCGGTGCTCCGAAAGATGTTCGCAGCCAAGTAGTGATCGCGCTCGTCGATCAACACGGCTTTGGCGTTCGGCAGATAATCGGAGAGCTCCTGCATCATGCTCTCCAGCGCGTTCTTATTCTTGAGCGCCTCGATCTCGGACTCCTCGAGTTTCTCGCCGGAGAACACCGACACCAGCAGCGCCGCGAGCATCTTGCTCTTACCCCACAACCCCGAGTTGCGCCAAGCGCGGCGGAGTGTGGTCTGAATCTCACGGTCGCAAAACGCGTACGGTATGCGATGCTCATCAGCGGTCTCGATAGCCGCGAGCATTTCGGCGCCCGGCTTCACACCCAGGTCAAGCCCCAGCCGTTTCTGAAACGACGCCAATACCAGGTTCCCGAGCAGCAAGAATCCTTTACGCTCACGCAGCACACGAAAGATATCCAGCTTGCGCCAGGCGTCCGGATCGGTGAGCGAGTTATACCTGCCGGCGTCAATCTCCACACACACCCGGTCGGGCTTCTCAGAGGCGATCAACTCGCGCACCGAGTCGACGCTTGCCTGCGAGACGTGCGCGGTACCGAGAATGGTGAAGCGGCGTCCCCCTATGTTCAATTGTGTCACCGTATCACCGCGTGACTGTGATTCGTGTTCGGTTGCCTGCATGCAGTTAGTCCATCCCGAGTGCGCTCATAAAACGGCGGCGCAGCCCCTCCTCACCGGGGAACAAGTCGTGTGGAATACTACCCCCGCCCATATGGATGTGTCCACCGCCGGCGCCGATGCCCTCGAGCGCGAGCCTGATAACGACATCACTCGGACGTGCGTAGTCTTCACTACGCACCGAGAGGCGATAATCTTCGCGATCCGGAGCCACTACCGCAACAAAGTGAACTTCACGCAGCCCTAGAAAAAAATCAGCGACCAACGCCATAACTTCGGGGCTGCACTCCTTCTGTATGAGCAGGAAACAGAAGTCCTCGGCCACAATGCACGAGTTGATCGCCTCACGGAATACGCCCAAATCACGTAACGAGAGCGAGTTCCTCAGGAGACGGCTCCCGGCCTGCCAATCGCCCCGGAAAAACAGGGTAGAGAAGGCCTCGAGATCAATCTGCGACACGCCGCGGGTCATAAAGGCGGTATCCATCATCAACCCCATCAGCAACGCGGTAGCGACCGAGTCGCTCACCTCGGCAGTTGAGATTTTGTAATACTCGTAGATGATGGTGGAGCACGCGCCATAGTGCTCGCGAATGTCCCAGTACAGGCAGTTGGGCTCGGTCGGCGGCGTATGATGGTCGATCACCGCCACAACCTCGCCCTGAAGGCCGACCATGTTCTTGTTGCCGGCGAAGCCGTCAACCACAATGATCTGAGCGTCGGGCGCCATCATGAGCTTGCTACCGGGTACGATTGGAATCTCTAGAAACCTGATCGCCTCGGCCAAGGATTGGCTTTGAATCTCACCGCCGTAGCTCAGGTGCGCACGAATCTCATTCAGCTCGAGCAGATACGCCAGGCCGAACGCACTGGCCACCGCATCATGGTCGGGGAAGTCGTGCGCCTGGATCACAATCTGACGCTTGCGATCGAGGTTCGAGATAAGCTCCTGGATCCCTTTCATACACGCTTACCTAACCCGCTCTAGATTGTGTTCCGCAAGCCGCGTCTCAATCATGCCGCTACGAGCAAGATCAGCAGC
The DNA here is from genome assembly GCA_003556605.1 of Spirochaetaceae bacterium. Classification (GTDB taxonomy): domain Bacteria; phylum Spirochaetota; class Spirochaetia; order DSM-27196; family SLAA01; genus B1Sed10-166. The sequence goes on along the minus strand of PWQX01000150.1, from coordinate 1,630 downwards.
TTGATGATACAGCTCCCGTGCACTACGGGTCCGCCCCAGCAGCTCGTACTGCGCCGCTACGTAGAATCTCGCCCGGGCTTTCAAATACTCATCATTCTCGTTCTCAATACGCCGCAACAGATTTCCCTCATTCCCCGGGGTCGTGAAAAAGCGCCCCACATGATACAGCAGACTATTACCCGCGATTCGACCCAGGTGATCACCAACATACCGTCGCGCCCGCTGTTCCTCACCAGCCTCCTTCAACGACAGAGCCGAGAGCAACATGTATTCGTGAACCTCGCGGCTCTCTCGGTACGCCTTGTCAAAGTACTCTGCCGCTCGATCAAAACGCCCGGTGAGGTACAGCAAGGTGGCCAACGGCGCATACGCGTCGTGGTAATCAGGCCGCATCTGCAAGGCGGTCCGATAGTCGTCAACAGCCGCGCTGAACTGCTCGAGCGAATCGTGCGCGCGCGCCCGGTACACATAGAACAGGAAAATGTCGGGATCCAACTCAATCGCCCGCGTGAAGTCTTCTTTCGCCGGCCTCAACCGGCCGCGTTGGGCCCGCAACCGTCCCCGGTCGAGGTAGTTCCAAGCGTAGCCCGGCTCGAGCTCAATCGCGATGCTCAAGTCATGCTCCGCTCCGGTTGGGTCTCCGGTTCGCAGACGTGCGTGGCTGCGATCAACGTACGAAAACGAAAACTGCGGCTCACGATCTATCGCGCGCGTTAGAACTCGTTCAGCCTCATCGTATTCCTTCTGCCGAAGCAGCACATTGCCGAGGCCCCGCAACGCGACGAAATTGTCCTCATCATGCTTTAGACCGCGCTCAAATGCCGAGCGCGCATCGCCGTACTCCCCGCGCTCCAGATAGAGCTCGCCGAGCGCGGCGTGCACGCGCGGCTCGTCGGGATAGCGATCACTGAGACCCTGAAGCCCGTCTTCTTGCTCACCTTGATCTCCCCGAAGTCCTGCCAACAACGCCGAGTGAAACAGCGCGCCGAAGTGCTCGGGATCCCGCGCCAGCACCTCTTCCAGCGTCTGCTGCGCTTCCTCCACCAGCCCGGCAGCGATCAGGAGCTGGGCCAACAACACCAAGGTATCGGGGTCTTCAGGATTCTTGAGCTCAGCCCGCCGATACTCCTCGAGCGCCGCTTCGATATCACCGGTTGCAACGAACAGACTGATGCTCTGATAGGTTTCCTCGATGGGCGCGGGCTCCGTCAAAGCCTCAGCCTGCTCCGCAGGGGGCTCCGGTTCCCCGCGTTCAGGAAGGAGCGCACAACCCCCAACCACGGCAAGACCCGTTACCGAAACGGCGACAATAAATGCGCACAGGAGCCTCTCACCCATGATCACGGCATTATAATAGACTGTGAGATCACCATTAGACAACCGTCGCTGCTGAGGACAGCGGACCGGCGGCGCCGACGCGCCGCCCGGCCGGTTCCGGTTACTGTTTCTGTTTCTCAATTAGGCGAGCAGCCGTACGGCTTGTAGCGGGCTTACTGCCCGGCGTCCTCAAGTGCCGCGGCGGCTGCTTCCATGATCGCCTCCGCGGTCACCGTCGCGCCGCTCACACTGTCGACCTCGGCGCTCTGCGCCTCAACGATGGCGGCAGTCACCTGCTCAATCGCCGGATCCG
>PWQX01000216.1 GCA_003556605.1 Spirochaetaceae bacterium | reverse complement strand
GAGTGCCGTAACCATACAAAACTCCCGCGTAGTTACTCAGTGACGTATATCATGCATGTACCATTTTTTGCACAGAACCCGGAACGTTCGAAAACTGCAGCGGGTGTACACACGGACCGAGCGAAGGCGGCTGTAGCTTCCCGCGCAGCACATAGCCGATCATCTTATGCCCCTACAGCCCGTGTTTATCGGTGTGATCTCAAATGCACTGAGCTCAGGGTAGCGGAAGACGCGGAGGGCCAGCATGGGCCAAACGCAGGGCCGCCGCGGCGAGCGGGAGTGAGCCGAGGTAAGGCGGCCCGGTAGGCGATGTGCCGGGGCTTGAGCGCGCGCGGGTCGGGCGACTCAGGCCCGGGACAGGTACGACCCCCGGCCGATCGGCGATGCGCCGGCGCTGAGCCTGCTAGTCGCGGATTATATCCGGCGGGTTCACCAACACATCGAGATCAAGACCCGCCTGTACCGGACGGTGTCTGCAGCGGGTTGCCGGCGGAGTCGCGCCTTGGGGCCGAGACGACGAGGCAGAACCGCCGGCACGTCGTAAAGGAGACTGCTACATTGACTATTGGTTTCTGGTTACAGCCAATACTTGGGCGACGATTTTGGGATGCAGCATATCCTTTCCGTGAAAGTAGAAGCCGACGCTCGGCGTCTTTTGCATCAAGCCGTTCCAGCTTAGGCAACGACTACCTCTACGCTGCTGGTAGATATTCTTTTGCTGAGGAACTGACTCCGTTCCCCCGGATCCAAGGTTTCCAAGTACAGATCAACTGCTTCTTTTATATTCTCCATTGCCTCTTCATAGTTCCTACCTTGTGAGAAACAGCCGGGAAGCTCCGGAGAATACGCGAAATACCCTGCGTCGTCTTGCTCAATGACGATACTGACTTTGTAATTCACGCCGCACTCCTTTTCTGGAGTATACCACGATACTGTTGTTAAAGAATTGTTCTATTGTGCCTGCGCCCAGAACCACCGACAAATCCCGCGGGGGTAGCGGAATACCGCGGGGTGCGGCCGGCGACGGCGCGGGCCCATGCTGCGGCGCGGGGGCGGCCGAAACGCGCTCCCCGGCCGATTGATACCGGCATGCTTTTGTTCAGCGTACGAACATTGACTGTAGCATTACCGGCGCGGGTGTGGGAAGGGTTACAACAGCTTCTGAGGCACAAAAGCTCAAAGGCATTGTAATATCTCAGCGGCCCCCAAAGCCGCCGGGGCTCCCCCACCCCCTCAGAACCATTCTTGAGCCGCGGCAGCGCGCACTTATTTATTTTGTCGCAAACTTAGCAATGTACGGATGCAAAACCTTCTTAGTACCGTCGGCGCAAAAGCGTGATTACCGCCCTCTCGCAGCAGCCTGAAGCCGTTCCGTTCGAGAAACCGCACAAGGTCCGAGCGCTTGACGGACATCAGGGCGACTGAATTGTCATTGGCTCAAGCAAAGCGTGTTCGGTAGGAATTTCCTTCCCAAGCTCCCTATTGGCTTGCACCATTTGCTCAAGTGCGTCGCGCAACGATGATCGGCAGTCCTCGAGGTCGACACCTTCGGTAACTACTTCCGGCCACTCAATTATTTGGCCCATGTATCCCGAAGGAGTTCGGATATATCTTGCTGTGAGTGCCGTAACCATACAAAACTCCCGCGTAGTTACTCAGTGACGTATATCATGCATGTACTATTTCTTGCACAGAACCCGGAACGCGCGGAACGTGCGAAGACTGCAGCGGGTGTACACACGGGCCGAGCGAAGGCGGCTGTAGCTTCCCGCGCGGCACAGTATATCGCGCTAATGAAACTCACCCGTTCTATTACCGATTTGCGGTGTTGTGTTGTCGCTCGTCAGAGCCACGGGTGCACCTCTTGTATGCTGTACGGTGCCGAACTTGAGGCTTTGTGATTCACCGTCTTGCGGTTCAGTTCCTGCGCAAAAGAGTTAGGCCGCAACGCGCTTCGCGCCGCAGTCTCTCGGGAGTTGCGGTACATCAATTTTATCCGGTAAAGAACTCATACCATGCCTTCTCGACCCCTTCAACCATGCGCAGTTCGCTTCGCGAAAAACCCGAACTCCGCGCCAACACTACCGGATCAAGCCAAAACTTCGCCGAACTTCGATCGCGTTCAACATGAACGTGAACAGGCTCCTCTCCATCATAACACACTGTGGGCATAGAGTGGTTCTCCTTTACTCAGCCACTGCTTGAGATACTGCTGCTTCGTCACAGCTTGATTGCTGAGCTAAGCGCCTCGTGGCCGATCCTTCCGCGCTTGTCGTGATACTTGCGGATTTCACCCGGCGATTTCACCAACACATCGAGATCAAGCCCCGCCTGTGCGAGCCGCTGCCTGCAGCGGGTTGCCAGGCGGAGTCGCGCCTTGGGGCCGAGACGACGCGGCAGAACCACCGGCACGTCATAATCGCTGTCGGCGCGAGAGGGTAGCGGAAGCCGTGGAGGGCCGCCGCGGCGAGCGGGAGTGAGCCGAAGCACGGCGGCCCGGCAGGCGATGCGCCGGCGCGAGCGGGCCGCGGTCGGGCGACGCAGGCCCGGGGCGGGCAGGACCCCCGGCCGGTCGGCGGTGCGCCGGCTCTGAGCCTGCCACGGCTGGAGCGAGGGAGAGACTTCTCCCTGCAGCTCCAACTCAACGGCTCACCGGTCGATCGGGGGTCAGCAGCAACGCGCTCCTTCAAAAAGCGCAGGATACGCTGCGCCACTCGACGCTCGAGTTTGGTTAAGTCCTTTTCCGCGCTGCGAGCAAACTCAATCGTCCAAGCCATGCGCGGCAATCACGTCCTCGAGACTTACGGTATCCTCTTCGCCGGCTCGCATGCGATTCCACCTCGGAAGCTTAAAGGGGACGTAAATGTGGCGTTAGACCCAACCGGCGCTCGGCGATTCCGGAACATAGCCCACATACAGCCCGAATGAATGCATGCCTCGGGCATCCGTCTCCAATGAGCGAGCGTGCGGGATTTCGCGACGCCCGATTGGGCGTATCTCGCTAGATAAAAGGGTTTCAACCGCGACTGTGGTCCCTTCGCCGGTCACGAACTCGACCTCAGCCATATCCCTGCCCTCACACACGTGCACCACAGCACCGATATCCCCGGCAACTATCCCGGCTTCCTTGAGGTCGCGATTTACCACCACGGTGTCGTGTTCCTGTATCATCGCTCTACTCCCGCTAACACGCCAACACCAGCCCGACCCCGTCACCCAAGGACAAACTCAAGCCAGTTGTCCATGTGCACGCTGTGAAACCGGGCACCTGGGTAGGCCTGCAGAAATGAGCGGGGCGCGGTTGTTCGTTTCTCCCGCACCTTGAACTCATAGGCCCGGATTTCTCCGTCACCTTCTTCCAGGTAGTCAATCTCCGCCCCCGTGTATACGCGCCAGAAGAAGCTGTTGCAGTGACGGCGGTTGTAGGCGTTGGTCTTTTGCCGCTCTGCAACAAGAAAGTTTTCCCACAGTGCGCCCTGGTCACCGCGCAGGTGCCATTCTTTGGTGTCTTCAATAAGGATATTGCGGACTCCGTTATCGTAGAAGAAGATTTTGTCTTTTCGGCTAATCTCCTTGCGGAGGTTTCGGGAGAAGGCCCCGAGGCGAAAGACCACGTAGGCTTTCTCCAAGAGGTCGATGTAGGAGATAACGGTATCCGTACTTAACCCAAGCCGGCGTCCAAGCTCCTGATAAGAGACCTCCGCCCCAACCTGGTACGCCAAAAGGCGCAGCAGGTC
>PWQX01000269.1 GCA_003556605.1 Spirochaetaceae bacterium | reverse complement strand
TGTGCGTGCATGGAGGCGACAAACACCATTTCGGGCTGCGCTTCCTCGGCGATCTGGCACGGATGATACAGGGCCGCCTTGACGATGACTGGGATAGTGTTTTGACGATTGCCCGGCACACCGGCGCTGTGAAACTGGTTCGGCTGGCAGCGGCGCTGAGCTGGTGGCTGCTCGGTGCACGCCTCCCGCCCGCCCTCCAGCGCGAAAATCCGTTCACGGCCGATGTTATGGCGCGCGCAGCGCTGGTGCGCGGGCGACTCTTCCGCGATGGGTTCGGCCTGCCGGGTTACACCGAATGGCTACACTATCTGCAAACGGCGGGCCGCGATTCGGCCGGCGCGGCTGCACTAAGGCCCTGGCGTTACTTGGCTGCGATTGGGCACCCCGAGTTCGGTGACCGCGAGTTTGCCGTTACACTGCCGCCCGGGCTGCGTTCCATGTATCATCTCGCGCGGCCGCTGCGGCTGTTGCGAACCCATTCTCTGGCCCTGTTGCGGCGACTGGGCTGAAGCCGGCCTGTCACCGGCCTTCATCTCAGCCCCAGACAGGGGCTCGGGTTGTCCAGTGTTCGTTGCCCATTTTCAGGTTGCGGTGCCGAGCGCGTCCTGATACGCGGGCAGTTCCTTGGCTGAATACGGCGTTTTGCTGGAAATGCGGCAGCCGAAGCGCCATAATGGGACGCCATAATAGCAAGGGTCGGGAGTACGTAAGAAAATGCGACCTTTTGCGATATTCCGCCGTACTTTGAAACAGCAGCGCGAGCTCGCACAGCTACGGAGGCCGATACTATGAGACTTGACTCACGCGTGAAAGCATCTGAGGAGGTGATTTCAACCGAGCTGGACGGCGAAGCGGTGCTCATGCACGTGTCCCACGGCACCTACTACGGGCTCAATGCGGTGGGGGCGGTGATATGGACTCTTATGAAGGAGCCGGTCACTGTAGAACGGCTGTGCGCGGCGGTAGTGGAGGAGTTTGAGGTTGAGCGCGAGGTATGCGAGCGCGATGCATTCGCTTTGCTGCAGGAGCTCAAGGATGCGGGCCTTGTCGAGATCGTTTGCGAGTAAGGTGATTGCCGCTCTGCGGCTGCCATGGGGCGAGAAGCTGCTTGCCGCTCGCGCCTGCTGCTGGCTCTTTCGCCTTCGCACGGCCCTTGGGCGCGAGCCGTTTCCGGTGGTCATGAAGCGCGTATCGCGCTGGGCAAGCGCCGCCGGGCGCCGCGCGGCGGCGGCCGCTGATGAGCCTGTGCATGACCCGGTGCATGTATGCCTGTGGGTTGAACGCTGCGCTCGTAATCTGCCGGGCGCTTATACCTGCCTGCCGCAGGCGCTCGCCGGCTACCTCCTGTGCTTGCGCTGCGGGCACCGTCCTGTGCTGCGGGTGGGTGCGAGCCGCAGCGCCCAAGCGGAGTTTCGCGCCCACGCCTGGCTGGAGCTGGACGGCACGGTGATACTCGGCAACCTCGGCGATCTTGATCAGTACCAGGTGTTTGAAAACCTACAGGAGCTGGTTCTTTGAGCGGTATTGCCGGGCTGGACTCCGTTGTGAACAAGGCCCGTACAAATCCGAGTGAGGCAGCATGTCGGTAATTGCCAAGACACGTGAGGTAGTGAGAACCACCTTCAACGTCAAGCGTGCGCTTGGGTTTGTGTGGGAGAGCTCGCGCGGGTGGACCACGGCAAACGTGGTACTGCTGGTAGTGCAGGGTCTGCTGCCGGTGGCGTCGCTGTATCTGCTGCGGCTTTTGGTAGACGCGGTTGTAGATGCTGCCGCAGGGCGGGCGAGCGAGGGCGCGCTGCCCTCAAACGTCTTTGCGGTATTGCTTGCCGCCGGCGTCGTGGCGCTGCTTAGCGGCTTGTCGAGGATCGTCGGCGCGGTGGTCAACAAGGAGCAGAGCCGCAGAGTGGTGGATCACATGCATGATGTGATCCAGAACAAGGCGGTGGAAGTTGATCTTGAGTACTACGAAAACGCCGCCTATCACGACTCGCTGCACCGCGCGCAGGAAGAGGCCACCTACCGCCCCGGCGTCATCGTCGATGCGCTGAGCACGCTGTTTCAAAACAGTATCTCGTTGCTGGGGGTCGCCTGGCTCTTACTCGCCTTCCAGTGGCCGGTGCTGCTGATTTTGGTCGGCGCCATGGTGCCGGCGCTCCTGGTTCGGCTGGTGTTCTCCGAGCGCGAATACCTGCGCGAGCGCGCCTATACCGAGAAGGAACGCAGCGCGTGGTACTACAACTGGATGCTGGTCGGCCAGCACATGGCCAAAGAGGTCCGCATGTTCGGCCTCGGCGGGACTTTCATCAAGCGCTTTCGCGCTATCCGGCAGGAACTGCGCAAGATCCGCCTGGCGCTTGATCTCAAGAGCGCGCAGTACTCTTCGCTCGCGCAGATCACCTCAACCGTGCTGGTATTCGGCGCCTACTTCTGGGTGGCGCGCGATGCGGTCATGGGCCGGGTCACCGTCGGTGCGTTTGTGATGTTCTATCAAGCCTTCCAGAGAGGCCAAGCGTTCATGCAGGCGGCGCTTGACAGCGTCGCGCGGCTGTATGAGAACAACCTGTTTCTCAGTAACCTCTATGAGTTCTTGGATATTGAGAGCAGGCCTGCGGTGGTGCCGCTGCCGCCGGGCGCGCCGGCGCCGGCGGGCCAGATTGTGTTTGAGGATGTGTGGTTCACCTATCCGGGCTCCGACGCGCTTGTGCTCAAAGGCGTGGACCTGAGTATCAAAGCCGGGGAGGTGGCGGCGCTGGTGGGGCTCAACGGCGCCGGCAAGACTACGCTCGTGAAACTGCTGTGCCGTCTGTATGAGCCCGACCAGGGGCGCATACTGTTTGACGGGGTTGACCTGCGCAGCATTGACGCGGTGGAGCTGCGCCGGCGCATTGGGGTGATCTTTCAAGACTACGCGCAGTACAACTTGAGCGCCAGGGACAACATCTGGTTCGGTGACGTCACGCGCCCGCGCGATAGTGAGGCCATTATCAGCGCCGCCGAGCAGGCCGGCGTTGACGCTAAAATTCAAACGCTTGCGCACGGCTACGACACGGTACTCGGGCGCCTGTTTACCAGCGGGCACGAGCTGAGTATCGGCCAGTGGCAGAAGATCGCGCTCTCACGCGCATTCTTTCGCGATACCGAGGTGATGGTCTTAGACGAGCCCACAAGCGCAATGGACCCCAAGGCCGAGTACGAGCTGTTCCGGGGCTTTCGGCGCATCCTCAACGGCCGCACTGCGCTTCTCATCAGCCACCGCATGTCTACGGTGCGGATGGCCGACAAGATCTTTGCGATGGAAGGCGGGCGCATCGTGCAAAGCGGCCCGCACGATGAGCTCATGGCATCAGGCGGCGTCTACGCCGAGCTGTTTGAGATGCAGGCGCAGAACTACCGCGTGACAGGCGCGGTCTGAGCTGCGCCCACAACTACCGCCTGCGGCCGCCCAGCGCGGCGTAAGCGCGGGCAAAGGGCGCAGCAACGTAGGTGAGGTAGATTGCGGGCGAACTGCGGCTGATGCCGAAGCGCTCCTCCTGCTTCCACAGCGGCGGGAGAATTGCTTGACGGTACCAGACAAGCGCCTTGTGCAGCCCTCCGCCGATTGCAAAGGGCATGTACAGGGTGTAGCGCATGCGGTGGTATGCCGAGGCACGCCCAAGGCCGCGGAAGCAGCGGCAGTGTATTTGGGCGAGCCGGCGCGTGCGCGCGCTGAGCTCAGGCTCAAGCTGCGCTGCAGCCGCGGCCGGAGCGGCCGTGCCC
>PWQX01000238.1 GCA_003556605.1 Spirochaetaceae bacterium | reverse complement strand
TTTAATTGATTCCGGAAGACCGGAAAACCTGGCCGCTTATGCCGAGTAAGCTAAGGGTCCCCGGTTGCGGAGACAATAATGGAAGAGAAGAACGCACCGGAGCTTGATCGGGAACCCTGTGCCAAGCCTTTGGCGGCTGTGGCGGAGCATGTAGCCGACTTTGGAGGCCGACAGTCCAGGTTTAGCATCCCGTTCGTTCACTGGAGAGACCGCAGCGAGGCGAGAATATCGTCAGCCCCTGTGTTGCCGGACACCCCGAGCGGCTGGAGCCGTTCCAAAGCCTCGCTCAGGGACAGATCAAGCCGCTGGGCTACATCCCGCAATGATAACCGGCCGTAGCGATACTGCGTAGCGAGGAATACTCCGTAGCCCATGTACATAAGCTTGCGCATGGCTGCGGACTCCTCAATGTGCTCGGCTGAGCTCAAATCCTGCACGGCGCCCCGCAGACCTTCGGGGACACGTAAGGTCTTGGCTTTCATTCTTCACCTCCACCTGTTAGCATCAGAACTCCAGTGGCGTACTGACCCGGACTAATATGCTGGCGAAGCTCCTCAAGCGCTGCTCGTGCTGCCGCTTCGCCCCCGGATGCGCCGGAGCCGGTGCCGGCTCCCCCGCCGGCTCCCCCGGCAGCCCCGGGATACGCGGCTACTGGATATCGAGCTTCTTCGCTTCGAACTCCTCACGCGTGAGTTCGCCGCGCGCATACCGCTCCTTGAGTATCTCGAGCGCATCAGGGCGAGTGCTTGCGACAGAAGAGCCTTCGCGGGTCTTCACCAGGAGATAGCGGATCAGGACTATGGCGCCTACAATCACGATCCCCCAGAATGCGATCATGGCCAACGGCCCGATCCATCCCAGTATTCCCATAGAAGATCCCTGTCCAAATGTTTGCCAACCGTGCATATTGTCCTCCTCGTGCGGATTGATCTATGCCGTAACTTAACGGTCAGTTATGAACCCGATGTGAATCGCCGCCGCTTTGTTAGTGAATATCATGCACGTTCAGCGAACCGGCCGCGCCATACGCTGCATCCCTGTAGCCACCGCACCACCGCCGCGCGACCGCCGCCACCCAGCCTCCGCCCCGCGCACGCCCTCACCGGTCTGCGCCCAGTTTTGGCGCCATTCATAAACAAAGCGTAAGCTGTTCACGCTGCATTCACGGACAATGCTTACACTCTGTCACAGTGAGAAGCACGGATAGTGAGCATGGGCTCACCGGGAGGTTTTACAATGCAGTATAAGAATCGAGTTGATCATAAGGTCGCTATGGTACCGGCTATTGTCTTGGCTCTGCTCGCGCTGACCGCAACTACCGCTTTGGCTCAGGGCAGTCGAGAGGCGCGGGAACGTCCGGACTACGGGCGCGAAACCGGCGAGTTCGGTGTAACAGGCGAGTACGAACGTGGACGCGGCTATGGTCCCGGTCAGGGCTTCGGTCAACGGCCCGGCACGAGGGAACGCGGCTGGGGCGGCAGTAGGCATCGTGGCCTGGGTCACGGCTGGGACGGTGGCCCCCACCACCGTTGGGATGAGCGCCGGGATGACCGCTGGGGCGAGCGCTTTGAGGAGCGCAGCGAACACGAGCGGATCTCAGCCGAGACGGCTCAGCGCACGCTGGAGCAGGCGGTCGAGGAGTTCGGGGACGGTCGTTATGAGATCGTCGAGATCATGGAGTTCGAGAACGACTTCTACGCCCAGGTGCGCCGGCGTGGATCAGATAGCAACGCGTTCGAGCTCCTCGTTGACGCCTACACCGGGCGAGTGTTCCCGGAGCCGGGGCCGAACATGATGTGGAACACCGAATACGGCCACATGGGGCGAGGCGGCCACATGGGGCGAGGCCGGTTCTCACGGGGAACAGAGATGGATACCGAGCGGGCCGAGGAGATCGCGAACGACTATGTCGCCCAGTACTCGCCCGGCGCGTCGGCCGGCGACACCAAAGCGTTTCCCGGGTATTACACGATGCATGTGTTCGACGAAGGCGAAATCGTCGGCATGCTGAGCGTCAACGCACGAACCGGGCGAGTGTGGTATCATGACTGGCACGGGGCCTTTCGCCGCATGGTGATGGGCCATCATGACTGACTGACACAGGGATGTTCCCGGATACCCCTGCCAAGAGTGAGATCGTGGGGCCCGCCGAGCGCGGGCCCTTCGATTCTGCGTCGAACGTACTTATATTGTTGGTGGGGGGATGATTCATGGACCGCAAAATCCTTGTCGTAGACGATGAGCCGAAGATTGTGCGCCTGGTGCAGGGATACATCGAACAGGCAGGCTACCGTGTCATCACCGCATCGGAGGGCAATGGATGCCTGCAGGCGTTTCGCCGTCATAATCCTGATCTCATTGTTCTGGACCTGATGATTCCCGCGCCTGACGGCATAGAAGTCACCCGCGAAATCCGGAAAGAGTCGGAGGTTCCGATCATCATGCTCACCGCACGTGGGGAAGAGAGCGACAAGCTCGTCGGCCTCGAGCTCGGAGCCGATGATTACATCGCCAAACCCTTCAGCCCCAAAGAGCTCGTGGCGCGCATACGCGCGGTCCTGCGCCGAGCCCCTGCAGCGGAGCGCGGCGCTCAGACCGGAATTGGCGCTCCCGCCGGCACGCCGAATGCCCCGCGCGGCGATGAACGGCCGCTGGTTGCGGGCGGGCTGACAGTTGACTCGGTTCAGCGCAAAGTGCTGTGTGACGGCGCCGACGTAGAGCTGACCAGTTATCAGTTTGATCTGCTGGCTCTTCTGGTGCGCAATCCCGGCCGAGTGTTCAGCCGCATGCAGTTAGTGGAGCGTCTGCAGGGTCATACCTACGAAGGGTACGAGCGGACCGTCGATGCGCATATGAAGAATATTCGAAAGGCTTTGAACGACAACGCGAAGCAACCCCGCTTCATTGAGACTGTCCGCGGGGTAGGCTATCGCTTCCTCGCTCAGGGAGGATGAGTGCCGCTCATGGTTACCAGACTCTGGTTCAAGCTGACGGCCCTTTTGACAACGCTCGTGGTGCTGGGGTCAGGCGTCACCCTGTTCGTCGTGACTCAGATCACCCAGCACCATTTTCGCGATTATATCGCCGACCAGGATGCCATGCGGGCGCAGCACGTGGCCATGAGCTTTGCTTCCTACTATCGGGATCAGGGCAGTTTTACCGGCGCCGAGGCCCTGGTGGAGCGACTTCCCCGCGCGCCTGGGCAGAACGGGCATCATATGATGCATGAGATGCACGGGATGAGCGAAACGCGTGGCTCAATGCGCCACGGCACGATCGGGCCGGCGGAACTGGAACGGGTAGTACTGGTTGAGGAGAACGGCAATGTCGCGGTGGATACCACCGACAGGCCGCTCCCGCAAGACGTCATCGCGCGGGCTGCCGAGCAGGGTGTTCCGGTGATGCATGAGGAGGAGCCCGTGGGGTGGGTGTTGGTTGGGTCGATGATCGACAGCTCGTTCGACCCGCAGCAGGAGCAGTTTCTCGCTTCGGTCCGCACGGGGGTTATCGTCTCTGCCGGGGCGGTTTCCTTGATTGCGCTGTTGTTCGGCTCGCTGTTTCTCGCCGGTCTGATTCGGCCGCTTCGGCAACTCACTGCGGCGGCGCAGGCCGTGTCGACAGGCAACTTGACGGTCCCGGTCACGACAACCGCAAACGACGAGGTCGGCACCCTCGCAGATACGTTCCGCTCTATGCGCGACGCCCTCGCGCAGGCGGAGGAAGAGCGGCGGCGAATGTTCCGGGACATTGCTCATGAG
>PWQX01000091.1 GCA_003556605.1 Spirochaetaceae bacterium | reverse complement strand
CCCTAATAAGTGGTCTGCGCACTATCTTGCTGCGACTGGGTGCGCCTTGTGGGTGCACCAGAAGTAGTTCGGCGTTTGCAAAAAACGGGTATTCGGATTCTGTGGTTGAAATTTAAAACAATCTACCTTCTTCCATATATTGCAAGATGGTTGAAATATCAGCTCCCAGTATTTTGGATTTATCCCAATCTGTGCTTAATCCTGTACCAAAATCTAAAGGATGGAACATTAAGTTTTTAATTGATTCATCTTTAAGGATTCTGGCCTTGAATTGTTGTTTTTGAAATGTTTCCCTGGTTCTTCTTTGTGCTCCTTTAGCGAACAAAATTTTTGCTCTTAGCACATCAAAAGAGTATCCTCTGCCATTACGGTTAATGGATCGAATGATATTGTTTAGGCTTTCGGTGTAAGCATTGGTTAAGGGTTTATCAAAGTAATTCATGATTCCACTGCATAAATTAGCTTTTTAGACTCAACATGACTCAAAATGCTGCCTGTAAACTTACATTGATTACCAATAATTATTCGATTTTTGTTCACAGGGGCGGCAGAATTTAAGATTTAGGCGATGGCATCGCCCGTTTTATCCTTGTTTTCTTCATTTTCTCTCAAAACGTACACACTACGCCTGTGGGAAGTGGTATCTGTACAACTGCATCAGGAATACATGTTGCTTTTTTCTGAGCACGAGCGGCCAAAGCCGGATGTTGGCGAACCTTACCTTGAAAGAAGCGGAAGACCTGGCGGATATTCCGGCCAATCATCTTAAAGCCCATGACCACCTGGGCCTTGGGGTGGGTCCGTACTTTAAGCTTGCCGGCACCTTGGGAACGCTTGATAGCGGAGATGGAGCCTTCAGTAGCGGCTCGCTTGCTGGTGGCCTCCCGGCGCAGGGGTTCACAAAAAATACGAGTTCTGGCATGGGCAGCCAAGATGGCCTTTTTCTGCACGCGCAAAACAGCACTGGTCTTCTGGATCTTGACGGGGCAGTTTTCATTACGCAGGCATGGCTGGCAGTATTCCAGGGAAAAGTGGGCATTGACCAGATCTTTTTTCAACTTACTTTTCAAAGCGAGGTGGTTCTCTGGACAGGAAAGCACATGGAATTGCGCATCGATCTCAAATTCCGTTAGGGGGATCTTTTCCGGGTCCGGCGCTTTCCCGGTCATGTTGGTGTAGTGCATCGTCACGTTTTGTTCTTGACTTTTCATTTCTACATCTTCACTGTAGTAGCCGCCGTCCACGTAGAGGTCTGTGAGTTCGGTGTTCTCCTTGATTTGGGGCAGACGTTCTAACACCATGTCTGTATCAGCAGCGCTGCTGTTTTTGGTCGTGTAGTCTGTCACCAGCTGTACAGGATTCTCATCGGCACAGGTTTCTGCCATGTTCAGGAGGTAGCCTTTGTTCACCTTGCCGTTTTTGTTCCGGAAGGTGGCATCGGGGTCGTAGGCGGATTGCAGGGAAGTCGCCGCGATCTCCTTGGTTGCTTTGGATGACCGGCGCTTTGTTTCCGGGTCAAAAACGGTCTGTTCTTCCAGAAAACGCTGCAAAAGCGCTATTTCCCAAGAGGCGGCAATCTTTTGGTCTTCCACGAACGCAAGCAGCGCTGTGCTTAGGTCGAACATCTCCTGCAGGCGTCCCGGCACCTGGCCGCTTCGGGTTTTGAAAAGCAGGTTCGTTTTGAAATCCGGTTGGAAGACGTCTTGGAGCGGTTCCGGCAGTTCTTCTTGCGGGCAGGCTTTCACAGGGCCTGCATCAGGACATCATAGGCCAAAGACAGCCTGCCGGCCAGCTTGATGTTGGACATAAAAAAAGCGGAGTCCATGCGCTGCTGCCGGGTGTCAAGACCAAGTTGTTCGATGAAATGGTCGGTCAACGTTTTAAACTGGCCGAAGATGAGGTCTTCTCGCTCCGGGTGCTTAATCGTATACTGGTAGAGCTTTTGACGGAAATGGTAAAAGGTGCGGGGCGCCAGGTAGCGCTCGCCTAAGTTGCGTTCCCCCAGGGCAAACATGAGCTGGTAGTTGAAATTATACTGGTCCAGGAGGATTTCATCGGTATAGTCAAAGATGTGCTTGATCAGTTCCAGGGCTAAAAGGATGTTCACGGGAAAGTTGGCACGGCCCCTGTCCGGGCTGTACAGCACAGCAAAAGGCTGTTCGTCTATTTTGCAAAACACTTGCTCGTAAAAGATAGACGCCCATGAATTTTCCAGCTTATTTTGAGTTTTCGGGTGCAGGGTGGAAAAGCTGTTAAACAACTCTTGCTGGTTGTGGCTGTTATTTTCTTTGAACATCCGTTTAGCACCTCCAGAAGCAGCTAAAGCTCAGCTTTGCGCTCAATTGCTTAGTTATACTGTATTATATTCTATAGCGGCATGCAAAATCCTTCTTTTTATGGAGGAGTTATCCAGTTGTTTAGACTTTTTGCAGTGGAATCAAATAATACAATGTAAATAAAATAGTTCAACAAGCAACTATTGGTAATGCTATTTATTTGTGTTCCTTTGCATTTCTTAATATTTGCTCTATTGATTTTACCTTTTTGGTTAACTTAAATACCAAAATTACTAAATATACCATGCTAGTTAAGATAATAAAATTAATTAACACTAAAAATGTCAAAGAAACATCGAAGGCTATAGCTCCTCCACTCATTACATCATGCCTCCTTGGAAGAATGGCAAGAAATTGGCAGCCCCACAAAATTTTTACCAAAAATATCCCCTTATGGTATATGAATCGTGTATCCCTTTAATAATAACAGTTTCTAAATTGCTTTTATAGCTGTAAACAGGTATTCCACCCACATAATCGGTCATAAAATATTCACCCTTAGATTTTACTGTGCTGGAATTGTTCTGACTTATCCAGGAATTCGCAGAGTTCAATACAACCGGATAATATGTTGCAGTATTAGCTGTTGATGTGCTACTAATAGTTATTAAATCCATTTGAACATTAAAATACGTCTTAAGCTGGAGATCTTTAACCAAGTAAGGCGCATAAACTCTATAACGCAACAAAAAATCTTGATTCCCCAATCCATAGTATGTTTGTTCCCAGATCTTGTTTGATGTTATGCTTATTGGATAAACTTCTGATTCTGAATTAAGCACCTTTGCAGAAGTTTCACCCGAGACAATTATAAAGCTACCATCGTCATATATTATAATGTTTGATAGAAGATCATCAATAACAACTTGTTTAATTATTTCTGAATAATTATCTTGCATTTTTATAGCACTAGCGTTCGTTAAGATTTCTTCACTAATATTGCCACTGTTAATTTTATCTTTCATTATTTTTATTTCAGGAATTAGATCAATACCATCTGTTGTTTTGTTCTGCAGAACATAATCCAAAGCCTTCTGGGATGCGTCTTTTAAAACAATTTCGGAATCTATTTTTTCAGCAGAGATAGTGTATGGCAATAAAAAACTGGAGAAAATTAAGAGAGTTAATGTTAATATTAACACCTTTTTCATTATAAGCCCTCACTTTCTTTTTTTTAGTGGGAACTACTATAATCTTTCATAGACATATCCATTCCATCGGTGGATGGTCAGGTTCTAAAATACGATAACCTTAATAATGTGGTATGTTTTTAGTTTTCATAACTATTTTCACCCCATTTTTAAAATTATTGACTATGACAATAACATCAAACTCTCCCCTTTGTTTACCGCCCCCGAATAAAAATTTTAGAAAAACTTTGACCAGACCACTCTTTAAGCCTTCAATTTAACCACCCCCTATCTCT
>PWQX01000168.1 GCA_003556605.1 Spirochaetaceae bacterium | reverse complement strand
GGGGTGGCCGCCGATACCGGACGCGTGCCCGCCTCGGCGTAGAGCCGGGCTCAGGGCGCCGCGCAACCCCAATCATCTACACGGTTCTGCATACTTCCTGAGCCGGTTACCCTACCTATCCTTTTACCGCGCCGGCCACTAACGTCTTGCTAATGTGTCGCTCAAACACGAGAAAGAACACGATAATGGGCGCCACGGCGAGAATAGTGAACGCATTGATAGCGCCCCATTGTCGCACCCCAAAGAATTCGAACACGCGGTAATGCGCAACAGGTAAAGTCAGCATTCGGCCACGCCCGACGAAGGTAAAGGCCAGCACAAACTCATTCCACGCCCGCAGGAAAGTAAATAGGGCAGCAGAAACCATTCCCGGTGTTGCCAAGGGGACTATTACTTTGCGCAGCGCTGTAAGCCTGCTGGCTCCGTCAACCATAGCAGACTCCTCCAGCTCCTTCGGAATTCCATCGAAGAAACCGATAAGGATCCAGACTGCAATAGGCAGCGCGTCCGCAATATAGGGCAGTATGATGCTCAAGTAGTTGTCCAACAGGTTGAGATCCTGGAATATCTGGTACAAAGGGATCACGCGGGTAATGCTTGGGATGATCCGTGGTACCAGAATCCCGATGAGCAGCAAGTGGCGAAACGGAAACCGAAATCGCGAAAACGCGTATGCAGTGAGTACACTCAAGACGACCGTACACACGATAGTCACCGTGGTAACAAAGACGCTGTTCATGAAGAAACGAACGAACGGCAGGCGGTCGAAGATGAGAGCGAAGTTGCCGAGTGTTGGTTCCATCGGGATGAAAGTCGGTGGTGTACGGTACACCTCGGCTAACGACTTCACAGCGCTGTTGAGTGTCCAGAAGAATGGCGCTATTGCCCAGAATACGAGTAATAGCGTGATAACATATAATAGGACTGACCCGGCTCTTACCTTCTTCCTTTTGTCTGGGCCTAATTCACGCATTATCACTGGCCTCGCCTTCGGCTTTAGTCTTTGCGTTCGAACACTTTTGAGTAAGTAACACTGAGCAATACGTTAATCAAGAACAGAATGACCGCCAGGCTTGAACCGTACCCCCAGTTGAAGTGTTGAAAAGCTGTCCGGTACATGTTCAGAGCCATAACTTCAGTTCCACGCCCGGGTCCACCTCCGGTCAACGAAAATATTGTGGCGAACTGGTTGAAAGATGCGAATGATAGATATACCACAGTAACAAGCATCATTGGCTTGATCAGCGGCAATGTCACCAGGCGAAAAACCTGCCAATGGGAGCCGCCGTCGATATACGCAGCTTCATAGTAATTCCGATCGATGGACTGCAACCCCGACAGGAGTATCAACACAGCAAACGGCGTCAAGCGCCAGGTGTTTGCGAAGATAATCGAAAACATTGCCCAGTTCGGCTCACTGAGCCAGCGAACTGTGGGTATTGACAAGTATCGGAGTATCCAGTTGATGATCCCGAGCTGCGGCGCCAGCATCCACTGCCAAATAACGCCCACGGAAACCTCGGAGACGATGAACGGCAAGAGTACCAGCGCTCGAAGCGCTCGGCGGGCTGGGATCGTTCGGTTAAGCAGCACCGCGATAGTAAGGCCTATGATCACCGCGCCAACGAGCGAACTAGCCACAAACACGAAAGACCGCGTTATGCTGTCGATGAAGTGCGGATCGGAAAAAGCCTCCCGGTAGTTTCCCAGTCCGATGAACTCTCCCGCCGGGTCATACACCGTCACGTGCTGAAAGCTTTGGACGAAAGCATACACCAACGGAAAACCCAACAAGAGCATTATTACGACAAACGTTGGGCTGATTAAACCGTAGGCAAAGCGGAGTTCTTTCCCACGTGCAGTCATACCTTCACCATTTGATTATGCGTAGTCGGCATCCCGCTCGGGCGGTCCCTTAAGCCAACTGTAAGACCGCCCGGCTGCGGGAACATACCGTTCTCTCAACGCCTTTCTTACTCTACTTGACTCGCTTGCTCAGTCAAAGAGTTCGTCAATGCGGCGCTGCGTCTCAGCGGCAACTTCACTAGCATTGGCATCGGGATTTCCAAGCATTTCCTGCAGCGCGTCCTGGATAATGTCCGACATCTGAGCATATTGGGGAACGCGGGGCAACGGGCTAGAAACCGCTTGGTCCTCTAACATGAAAGAAGCCCATGGCTTAGCCTCGTGGTATTCCGGCATATCGTAGACACTTGCGCGGACCGCTTCCATGTAGCCTTTGCTGTATTCAAATTGCCCTTCTGTTCTCGAAAGGTACTGAATAAACTTCATAGCTTCATCAGGGTGCTCAGAATTGCTCAGGATAGCCCATTGGAATGTCGTGGGCATGTTGACCACCGGATCGTCTCGATCCAATCGTGGTATGTGCGCAAGCTTGAAGTCTCCATACTCGGTTCCACCCTCGACTACCGCAGGGGCGATATGCGAGCCGATAATCGACATTACCGCTTGGCCTGCAATGAACAAGCCGCGCGCTTCACCGCTGCCAAACGAAACCGTGTCGGGCGACATGATTTCGTAGTCCCAAGTTAACGCCCGATACAACTCCAACGCTTGGACTCCGGCCTCTGAGTCAATTTGCGGGATCTCGTCTACGAACTCTCCGCCCATCGCGTAGAAGATCGGTAGCCATCCCTGGGTCGTACCGTCGTCGGTCCGGCCCCGGACGCTCAAGCCCCAAATGTCGTTAGCCGGATCCTGCAGCTCCTGCGCCGCTATAACTACGTCTTCCCATGTCTCAGGCGGATGAGACAGTCCGGCTTCTTCAAACCAGTCGGCTCGATAAAAGAGGGCTCTACCGAACGTTGTAAAGGGAAACGCGTAAAGATCACCCTCATACCTGGGGAAGTCCCACATTGCGGGCGTAATGTCATCGCGATCATCTTGAGGAATCTGCGCTACATAATCATCAAGTGCAAGCAGGTGCCCCAAGTCGGCGAGTATCGCCACCCAAGGCAGATCAAGCGAGGCGATGTCAGGCGCTCGAGCAGTTCCGGCCGTCAGAAGCAATTGCTCGAGATGGCGCTCCCATGGCACTACCTCGTATTCTATTCGGATATCAGGATTCTCCTCGTACCACTCGTCCAGGTCGAGAAGATACTCGTCTCTAACACCCCACACGGTGAGTTCAACTTCGTCAGGCGGCGCTTCGGCTCCGCCGGCGAAGGCAAGCCCAACCACAAAAGCCACCAGCGCCAAAACCAACACACTACGCTTTGCATTACACATACGAACCTCCTTGAAAAGCATGGCTACGGGACTGTAGCACAGATGACCGCGCTAGTCAAATCAGTAATCGAATAGTTGAATAGGGCGTGCGCGGGCTACCGCGAGTGGCGAGTGATGACTAAGCATCATATTCAAGAGACAAATCACCTCGATTAGCCGCTGTGGACTTGCGGAGGCGTAGGCCCCGGATTGTGTCTCACAGCCTACCGGCGTTGTAGCGCTCCACCATCGGCAACACGGCCTCCGCCGATTGCCGCGCGGCGGTGTCGGGGTCCGGTTTGGGTAAGATTTCGATCGAAACCCACCCGTCAAAGCCACCGGTTTTGAGCCCCCGCAGGACATCGTCGAAATCGAGGTGCCCCTGGCCCGGGGCAAGCCGGTTGGAGTCGGCGAAATGCACGTACTTGACGTACTCCGCGTGCTCTGCAAGCGCTCCGCCGATACTCACATCCTCGATGTTCATGTGAAACGTGTCCGGCATAAGTCCGATGTTGTCACGCTCTACCCGCGACAGCAGCTCCGCACCCTCTGCCACCGAGTTTATAAAGTTGATCTCGTAGCGGTTCACCGGCTCGATCATGATGGTAACATTGTGCGGGGCAGCGTAATCGCACAGCGTGCGGCATGTGTCGACAAACAAGCGCTCGGTCTGTTCCGGCGCCTGTCCTTCAGCATAATAGCCGCGGGCACGACCAACGTTGATCAAGCCCCCGAAATCGCTTGCTAGGTCGATAAGGCCCTCAAAAACCGCGAGTGTACGTGCGCGTACCGACTCGTCAGGATGGGTAAAATAAAGCCCTGAGACGGCGAAAACCTGGCCGGTACTAATGCAACTCGCCTGCAGGCCATACTGCGTGAGCAAAGAGGCCAACTTGCCGGGGTCTACGTCACCCGCCTCTTTCAGTGCCAGTTCGACACCGTGAAACCCCAGCTCAGCTGCCTTCTCGGCCGAATGCTCGAATCCTCGCCATACGACGAATGCGTCTGCCGGCGCGTGTTCGCCGGCTACTGCGACCGATAGTTTCATACTCTTGCTCCTTCAACGGCTAGTATATCCACCATCTACGAGTAGTAGGTGTCCAGTTACGAAGCTGGAGCCAGGCGACGCAAGGAACAGCAGGGAGCTCCCCAGCTCTTCCGGAATGCCGGGACGCCCGACCGGGGTGTTCTGGGAGATAAACGCGCTCATCTCCGGATCGGCAAATAGCGGCTCATTCATTGGAGTGAGAAAAAACGACGGGCCAATCGCGTTAACCGTAATGCCGTGCTCGGCCCACTCAATAGCCAGTTCTTTGGTCAGCTGAGCCACGCCTCCTTTGCTTGCACAGTATGCGGCACGCAGATGCCACGCGATCTTGGCCATGTGGGAGGCGATATTGATAATGCGCCCATACCCCTGGCGCACCATGATAGAGCCCACCGCCTGACAAGCGAGGAACAACCCGGTGAGGTTGACGTCAATGATGCTGTTCCAGTGCTCTTCAGTTACTTCAAGAGCGGGTTCGCGGATGTTGATTCCGGCGCTGTTCACGAGTATGTCGATTCGCTCAAACTCACCGACGGTTGCAGCTACCATGCGCTCAAGATCCGGCTTGGCAGTGACATCGGCCGCCAACGCCAGAGCACCCGTTCCCAACGCACGGATTTCCTCGGCAGTGGCTTGAGCCTGCTCCTCGTTACGATCGGCGATAACCACGTTGGCGCCGAACTCTGCCAGAAAAAGCGCCGCGGTTTTCCCCAGCCCTTGGGCGCCCCCGGTAATGACTGCGGTCTGACCGTCGAGACGGAAGAGCTTGCTGCGCTGCAGCGCTTGCCCGTTAATTGGATCCGTAATGTGCTGATTCATACTTTCCTCCCGCCGTCAGGCAGGAT
The DNA here is from genome assembly GCA_003556605.1 of Spirochaetaceae bacterium. GTDB lineage: Bacteria > Spirochaetota > Spirochaetia > DSM-27196 > SLAA01 > B1Sed10-166. The sequence continues at coordinate 37,507 of PWQX01000168.1, read as the reverse complement.
ATAGTATTCACTTGGTTCAAGCAACGCTTCGGAGGTTGAAAGATGAGAATCACCGATATTGAAACCCATGTTCTGCTGGCCCCGAATTATGATGCGAGCAAAACCTCAAGCGCGCAGGACAGCTTTGTTGTAGTAGTGCACACAGACGAGGGCATATCCGGGGTGGGTGAATCGGATCTCAATCCATGGATTGCCCGCGCCTGCGTTGAAGCCCCGGGCACCCACACGATGAGCCTTGGGATCAAGAATCTCCTTCTGGACCAAGACCCGCTTGATATCGAGCAACTGTGGCGGCGGGTATACATCGGCACGGCGATGGACGGCAGGCGCGGGGCGGTTATTCACGCCCTCGGCGCAGTGGATATGGCGCTGTGGGACATTAAAGGTAAGGCTTTAGGGAAGCCGGTATACGAGCTCCTCGGCGGACATGCGCGCGAGAGCGTGACGCCCTACGCATCGTTACAACCAAGCGGTGAGTCCTTTGAGGTGTATCGCGACAGCCTTATTGAGTGGGCGCTGCGTGCCAAGGAGTTGGGCTTCCGTGCGGTGAAAGCCGAAGTCACGCTGAACGGGCCGTACGCGCACAACAACCTCTCGGAATCCTACGATCGCCACACCGAGATCATTGCGCGGGTGCGCAAAGCAATCGGGCCTGAAATCGCTTTGATGGTGGATGTGCAGTACATGTGGAACGATTTTGACGCGGCTATATCGGTTGTCCGAGATTGGAAAGAGTTTGACTTGTTCTTTCTCGAGACGCCCATCTGGGTCGACAATCTCGACGAGTATGCCAAACTCCACGAGGCTGCACCCATGAAGATTGCGATGGGAGAGTGGCTGGCGACCCGTTTTGAGTTCGAAGAAGCTATGGAGCGCGGCAAGCTCGATGTTGTTCAGCCCGATGTGGGCAGGGTGGGCGGGCTCACCGAAGCCAAGGTTGTCTGCGATATGGCTCGCGAACGCGGACGGCTGGTTGTACCGCACTGCTGGAAAACCGGCATATCGGTTTCCGCGACAGCTCACTTGGCGTTCGTGACGCCTATCTGTCCGTATATCGAGTACCTCCCGCCGCAGATATGTGAAGAGACCCTGCGACGAGAACTGGTTGAAGAAGATCTACAAATGCTCGACGGCGTGATATCCCGCCCCACGAAGCCCGGCCTCGGAATAGAGCTCGACAGAGCCGCGCTACAACGGTTCAGTGTAAAATAATCAACGCCGGTTTCTCATGGGTTCTGGATACACTGCTTGAGTGCCCTGATATAGCCCATAGCGTACGCCATGCCGGAGTGCCACGGCGCGGTGCAATCCATCAAGGGAGTATGATCGGGAATGACGACGCCCTCGTATCCCAGCCTATCTAAGAGCTTCATTACGCGAACGACGTCGAGCTCCCCTTCGTCAAGAAAGACCTCGTGATATTTGGGGACCTTTCCAACGACGTTTCGTAAGTGGATATACGCGACTTGCCCGGCACCTACGTGACGCTCAATCGTTTCATAGATATCACCGTCCTGCATTTCTTGCAGCGTGCCGAGGCAGAACTCCAACGCATTCGAGGATGAAGGCACAAGGTCGAGCAATTTCTGATACCGATCGTGTGTGTACACCAAACGCGGTTGCTGCCGAACACTCGCAAAAGGCGGATCGTCGGGATGCGCGGCAAGTCTCACGCCGGCTTCCTCAGCGACCGGCAACACCGCATTCAAGAAATACTCAAGCCTGGCCCAAAGAGTATCCTCATCCGATTGAGGAACGGTCCCGCTCCGCGCGTTCGGATCATACCACATGTTCCAAACCATACCGTTCGGGATCGGCGTATGTTCCCCGCCATCGGCCCCTACTGACCGCGCCCCGCCCCGCGCAAAAGCCCCCTGTATGCGGCCTGCTACACCCGCAATGCTGAAGTTGTAGCCGATTACCGGAATGCCGGCGCGTCCAGCGTCACGGATAATACCCTTGAGCACCTCAAGCTGTTCGTCGCGTTTTTGACCTCCAAGCAAAACGTCGTACCAATCCGCCGGATCAAAGTTCTCGAGCGCATACAATGTCAGACCATGCTTCGCCATATCTTCGCGAATCCTCGTCAACGAGTTGTAGGTCCATAGGTGTCGTGTAGCACCGGCGCGCCCCCAACCGTCGCTATCGCCGACCGGCTGGTTATCAGGATGATTATCATTCTGATAACCCTTGTGAAAGTAGTCCACCAGATGCACCACTGCATGGGTGGCTCCGCACTGGCGAGCAAATCGATAGCCGTCGTCATTCAGCATATGGTGATAGAATCCGAAACCAATCTTCGTGTCTGCCACTAGTTGCTCAGTCCTTTTATCAGCTTATCGCAATACCCCGTATACGTAGTCAGGAAGTGCCGTGACGAGGCCGGGGAACAGTACTATCAAGATCAACACGGTCAGCAATGGAGCTAAAAATGGGGCGGTAGCCCGAACTACCTGGCCGAAACGGAGCCCCGAGAGTTGCGCCATGACGAACAGGACGATTCCGAATGGTGGCGTGAGCAAACCGATCATCAGGTTCAAAACCATCACTACGCCGAAATGAACGGGCTCTATACCGACGCGAACGATCGCAGGCATCAACAGCGGGGTAAGTATGAGGATCGCCACGGTGGGATCAAGAAAGCATCCCACGATTAACAGGAGAATGTTGATCACTAGAAGTATGAGCAGTGGGTTATCGCTCACCGTAAGCAGCGTTGCCGCTATCCGTACGGTAAGACCCGATCGCATCAGCATCCAGCCGTAAAACCCTGCTGCCGCAACGATAAACCCGATGATCGCCGTCTCGCGTGCAGTGTCCAACAAAACCTGCTTGAGCTGCTGAAGGCCAAGCTCTTTGAGGGCGAATGTCCCTATGATCAAAGCGTAGAAAACCGCTACCGCGGCGGCCTCCGTGGGAGTAAAATAGCCGGTCCAGATCCCGCCTAACAGAATCACCGGTGTCAGCAGCGGCAACAGGGATTCAAGGAAGCTTTTCGCCACGTGCACGACGCTAGGGAATGGAAGCCTGGGGTATTGGTTCTTATGCGCGAAATAGCTCACCATCGCCATAAGTATGAGCGTCATCATTACCCCGGGAACTACGCCACCGAGAAACAAACGGCCGATTGAAACGCCGGACATGTAGCCGAACACCACCATCGGTAAACTCGGGGGAAAGATTGGGCCAATTGTCGATGAAGCGGCGGTAATGGCAACAGCTATGTCTTTGTCGTATCCGCCGTCTTCCATGGCTTCGAGTTCAACCTGCCCCAGACCTGCGGCATCGACAACCGCAGCGCCCGACATCCCGGCAAAGATCAAGCTGGCAACTACGTTGGCATGTCCCAGCCCCCCGGGCAAATAGCCGACGATCGCATGAGCGAACCGAAAGATCTTGCTCGTGATCTTCGCGGTGTTCATTATTTTTGCCGACAGGATAAACAGCGGTATCGCCAGCAGCAAGAAGTTGTCGAGTCCATAGATAAGACGTCGGGAAAGCACGGACGGTATGATATACCCGGCGGTGCTTTCGAAATACGCAAAAAGCGCCGCCACACCCAACGAAAACCCTACCGGCACCCCTAAGGCAAGCAGAAGAATCAGCCCGACTGTCATGAAATAGATCATTGACCTGCGTCCTCCCCGATTTCGCTTAGATCAGTGCCCATTACATTGATATCCGTTTGATACCGTCCCCGAAGATCCTGAATGAGGTTTATAACGAGGTAAAGCGACATCAAGACGCCGCAAATCATCACGATTGAATAGATCCAACCGATACGAAACCACCGGACCGTTGGAAGATAAACACCCCAGGTGGTACGAATATTGTGAAAGCTACCTGTCACCAGCACGTAGAGGAACGGTGCAATCAACAAGCGGCCGATGACACGTGCAATCCGTTGAGCCTTCGGCGGCAGCTGAAACATAATTGTATCGATCCTGATGTGCTTTTCGTCTTTCATAACCGCGGCTGAACCGGTAAACACGATAATCACGAACATGTACTGCGACAGTTCTTGCGACCACGACGACGGGAGGCTCAGAAAATTCCTAAACACTACAGTGGTTATGACCATAATGAACATGAGCAACAGGACGGCTGCGCTTATCCACTCGAGTACCCTTTTCACAAGCTCACTCCGTTGAACCCCGAAATTGGTTCCTTGACCGGCAGAAACGCGCCGCAGCCCAAAGGACTGCGGCGCACCTTATGCCGTGAACGATAGGACCGCTAACCGTTTTTCACGATTACGGTTTCATCGTCACGTGTTTACAGTTCGAGCAGTCCGGCGTAGTGATCGGGGTCCCATTCCTCTGCCGCCAGTCGTTCTAAAACAGGCCGCGCCGCCTCTGCCCACTCTTCTTGATCGACCTCAATAAGCGTCATGCCGTGTTCTTCGACCAGCTCCCGCACGAACTGTTCATCACCGTCTGCGGTCAGCTCGTTCGCGTAAGCAGTGGCCTCTTCCATCGCCTGAACGAACATATCTTGGTCGTCTGCGCTGAGCCTGTTGAACCAATCCATCGACATCTGATAGCGGGCCGCCGAGAAAATATGCTCAGTCGCGATGAGATACTCCTGCACCTCGTAGAAATTATAGTTGACGATTGTCTCAGGCGGGTTCTCTTGAGCTTCTACGGTTCCTGTCTGCAGCGCAAGGTAGACCTCAGCGAAATCGATTGACTCCGGAAGCGCACCCCAATGTTCCCAAACCGCAAACCAGTACTCAACAGGGGGAAGCCGAATACTCAAACCTCGCACATCTTCGACCGACTCGATCGGTCGGTTAGCAGTTAGATATCGAGCTCCGCGAAGCACAACACCAAGAGTCCTGACGTTATCGTTCGCTTCTTGCAGATCATGAATCTCTCGTCCAAGAGGGCCGTTCCAATAACCCCAGAACTGGTCTATATCGGTAAAGATGTAGGGCACTTCCGACACAGCGTATTCCGGATAGAAGGTAGAGATATCATTGCTGCCGACCGCACCGAATTCAACCGAACCATCGGAGAGCTGTTCGTACGTTTCGCGCTCGCTCCCCATTGCTCCGCCTGTGTGAACAATGACCTCGAAACGGCCATTACTGCGTTCCCCAATGAGCTCAGCAAAAAGGTCTAAGCCTGCATCCTGCGGTGAACCGCCTGGGAATGTGGATGCCACGTTTACGATCCGCGCTCGCTCCTCAGCCGCACCACCGGCAAAAGCCCACGCTGCGGTGAGCACCAGCACTAGCACAACGGCAAAATAGACCGCTTTCTTCATTCAATCCTCCTTAGCCACGAACCCGGAGCGCACATGCGCGCGCAATGGCACATATGCGTACTCTGTAGTCCAACTCTACCGAAAAGTGTGCGCTGCGGTATGCTTAACAAGCACACTGGCATATACAGCGCTTCAGTAGCATATATCATCTGACGTACTTATGTGTCAAACTGTGGCCGTGTGATACCGCTTGCCGCAGGATGCGAACAGGTGTGAAAGGCAAGACGCGAAGTCCTGCTCGCGCCCCTTCCTGCAGCAAGGAGCCGCTCCCTGGATAGTCAGATTCTGTCTCGCCTTTACCGAGGTTCTCGGAACAAGAAAACCGCAGCCGGGATACCCATAGGGTCGAGAGTGGGCGATATCTACGTTTCTGCCGACAGGTGCACCTTGACGCTTCCAGGTTCTTGAGTAGCAGCAAAGGCGCGCTGGATTTCATCCATGGGAAACTCGTGAGTCAGAAGCTGCAATACATCAATTCGCTTGGAGGCGACAAAATCAAGGCCAATACCGTATTCGTGAGCCGTGCGGAACGAACCGAGCACATCGAGCTCTTTTACCATAATAAGATTCGCCGGGATTTCGATATCGCGCGTAATTGTCCCCACCTGCACCAGGGTCCCTCCGCGTTGCACGGCTTGGATCGCTGAGCGAACCGCCGCAGGAGCACCGGACGCCTCGAAGACCGCTTCCGCTCCCAGCGGGTTCGCTTCCCTAAGACGATCTGCAAACTCAGGCGCAGACGGGTCAAGTACGTAGTCCGCTCCTACTTTCGCCGCATCCGAGCGCCTATGCTCGAGTGGGTCAACAACGCCTATGCCGGTAGCTCCGAACACCCGCAGAACGGTTACCAGCAACTGCCCGATCGTGCCGCCGCCGAAGACCAGCGCGCTCCGCCCGCCGATGGGTGCTGCTCGCCGTGCGGCGTGCAGCGCAATCGACAGAGGCTCGAGCAGAGTCCCCTCGGCGAAGCTTACGCTTTCCGGCAGGACGTAGCAGTTACGAGCCGGGATAACCATATATTGGCGCATCGCCCCGTCCATGTGAGGGTCTACACTCGCCGACCCTAAGAACTTCATATTGGTGCAGAGGTTATAGCGTCCGGAGCGACAAAAAGCGCAGCGGCTACATGGCAAGGACGGATCAACCGCCACACGAGCCCCCTCGTAAACATCCTGTCCATTTCCGGAGATAACACCTGTGTTCCCAAGCTCCGCAACTTCGCCGGCGAGCTCGTGGCCAAGGACAAAGGGGCTGTGCGGAACAAAGGCACCGCACTTGAAGTGACGGTAATACTCGATGTCCGAGCCGCAGATCCCTACCCGGCGGACAGCAACAAGCACCTCGTCTTGTCCCGGGGTGGGCGTTTCAACCTCAACCGGCCTAATGTCTTCTTTGGCGTGTAAATAAAATGCTTTCATTTTCTCATCCTACTGCATTAACGCGTTCTTGTCTGTGATTCGAGGCCTGCTTGGCCTTGCCTTGCCAACGGGGCCGTGGAGCGCAGACTCACACGGTCAAGGGATAGCGGCCCAGCTCATACGCCGCGTCGAACATCGCGACGACATTCTCCGGAGGAACTTCGGGCTGGATGTTGTGTACCGAGCATAGTACGTAACCTCCACCCGGTGCCAAATCTCTAATCCGCCGGCGCACTTCTTCGCGAACCTCATCGGGCCTTCCGTAGGGCAGCACGCGATGGGTGTCGATCGCACCCCAGAATGCCAACCGCTCCCCGAACTCGGCTTTGAGCTTCGCGGTATCGCCCATTCCGGCCGCCGACACTTGAATCGGATTCAGCGCCTCAGCGCCAAGCTCGATAAAGTCTTCAATGAGCGGGTAGACCGCTCCGTCGGTGTGTAAGAATCGCACAGCACGGGTTCTTTCCTTGAAGAAGTCGAACATGCGCCGCTGTATCGGCTTGATAACGTCCCGGTACATCCGCGGCGAAACGATGGTGCGGTCGGTCATGCCGAAATCGTCGGTGCTGACTAAGACGATGTCGAGGTTCTCGCCGACCTCCTCGAGCGCTCTCTCGGCCATTCTCAGTTTAATGTCCAAGTAACGGTTCATCAGCGCGGAGGCGAAATCCGGATCGCCGGCGAGGTCCATGAAGAAACTCTCCCACCCCCGCAGCTCCGCACAGCGCAGAAAGAACGCACAATTCACCTGGAGCACAACCGCATAATCCGTCTCGTTGTACAGCTGCTCCGCTCGCTCTTTGAGCCCCCGGTAACGGCCCGGATCGTCCGGATCCGGCCAGCGGTATTGCGCTATTCCCTCCACCGAGTCTATTTCTGCCATTGGAGAAGCTACTAAATCGTAATAGAACCCGCCGGGCGGCCGTCTCCTGACGAGCCCAAACTCATCGATATAGCCGTCCTCACCAACAGGTTGATCTTTCCAGCCGTCAGGAGGGCCTAAATCAAGTCGGCGGAAATCTACGCGAAACCGCTCGAGCACGTCGTCGTCTACCAAGGCCGACTGAGACGACTTAGCGCTGATGCGTATTTGACGGTCGGGTAGGCCCAAATGCCGTATCAGGTTCTCGTAGGCGCGAATCGTAATACCGTCTCCACCGGCCTGGCCGAGATCAATTGGTACCCGGTCAGGCTCTTTTAAGCTCAGGGCCGTCAGGACACGTTGTCGGGATGTCATCTCGTGCTTCAATTCCGTCACCCCCTTAGTAGAAGCTCGCTTATCATGCTCTTCGCGTGTGCCGGGTGAATGATAAGTTGTTTTGACGGACCACATCAAGGTCATCGGCCTTGATGATCGGCGGATGGCGCGGACGCTACGCGCCGCGCCATTGGGGCTGCGGATTACCATCCGCCGTCTGTCCGGCGCGTGGCGCCGGCCACCCAGCGGTTGCAGCGGACGGTAGTCCACGCGAGCAAGCTCGCGCGTCCAACCGCCGCTGATCCGCAGCCCCGTTCCGCGGCAGCCGGTGGTGACATCGATGCGCTTTTGGGATAGGCTGCTATGCGGCTGGTGCAGCACGGTGCCGAATTGTTCCGGCCGTTGTTCATTGCCTCCGGCGGCTGGTGAAAACAACTTTCCCGGCTGCAGATCAGGCTTGGCAGGCGAAGAGGGAAAAATTGGCATGAAACCGAGAGAGCGCTTCCTCGCTGCAGCGAAACTTGGGAAACCTGATCTGATTCCGGCGGCTCCGTACAACGGGAACTTCGGGGCGGCACTGGCCGGGATCCCGATCTCGCTGTACAACTCCGACGCAGGGAGGATGGCGGAAGCCCACATCCGCACATGGGAAACTCTTGGCCATGACGTTGTAGTCGCACAGTCGGATCAGTACTACATCGCCGAGGGCTACGGTTGTGCGATAGAGCAGCCCTTTGACACTACGCCGCACCTGGTGAAGCCGGCGGTGGAGAGCTTGGACCAGGTCGACCGGCTCAAGCTACCCGATCCATACACCGATGGTCGCATGCCTGTATATCTCGACGCGGTGCATAAGCTGCGAACGCATTTCGGCGATGAGGTCGCGATTCGAGGTCCGGGAACCGGTCCCTTTTCAATCGCGAGCTACCTCTGCGGCGGTACTCAACAGTTTCTTATGGATATTGCGCAAGCGGAGACCGACGAAGACCCGGAGGCGCAAGAGAAGCTCTTCAGAGTCATGGATATCGCCTCCGACGGCCTGATCTCCTTTCTGAAGGCGGTTCTGGAGGCGGGATCAGATGTAGCGCAGGCCGGCGATTCATTGGCGTCACTGAGCATGATCTCACCGACTATCTACGAGAAGTACGTGTTCCCCTACGAGCGCAAGGTATTCACGGCGATCGAGGCGCTCGCCCGCGAAAAAGATGCCGTGACCGTGCTGCACATTTGCGGGGACACAAGACGCATCTTACCGCTGATGGCGCAGACAGGTGCAGACGTGCTGGAGATAGACGCGCTGGTAGAGATGGCGGAGGCGAAGGCACTGACTGCCGGCAGCGTAGCTCTCATGGGCAACCTTGACCCGACAACGGTACTGCTACAGGGCACGCCGGAGGAGGTGCGCTCACGCGCTGACCACTGCCTGCGTTCGACCCAAGCTCTCGACGGAGGGATCATTCTAGGATCAGGATGCGAGGTCGCCCCCCGTACACCGGTTGCAAATTTGAAAGCGTTGGTAGAGGTAGCCCACACGTTTTGCGGCTGAGCTCGTGAAACCGGCGCTGCGTACCGAAGCGTGTAAGACACCTATTTGAGGCTGCGGTTCGGTGGCGTATGAGCTGTGGATGAGGGTACTCTGCGAGGAGGAGGGCATATGGAAGGCTATCCGTTCGGGAACGATCCGAAGAAAATTGAAGGGTACCGGAAATTTTGGGACCGGGACTCGGTTTCAAGGCCGCTTGTGGGGTTCTCCTTCAAGAGCTGGTTTCCTTTGGAAGAGTTTGCCGCGAGCGCCGCGTGGCCGTCCGACGGAGTCCTGACGCCTGATATGGTGAACCCACGCGACTTTCTCGATGACCAAGAGCGGTTGCTCAGAGAAGGCGAGACAATTGAAGACGATATTCTGCGCGGCGCCTCGCCCTCACAGGCGATCTTCTGGGGCTGCGGCACTCTTGGAAGCGATATGCGGGTGCTTCCGGGTAACGTGGTGGCCCTAGACCGGTCTCTCGATTGGAACGAGGTCCGCGACGTCTCGCTGGACTCACACCGCAACGCTCCCTGGTTTCAGACTTACATTGAGTTCATCGACGAATTGGTGCGCCGCTCAGACGGTCGGTTTCCGGTTTCGCACGGGACGCTGGTGGGTCCGCTCGATTATGCTGTTTCGCTTCGCGGGCATGAACAGACTGCTATTGACTTGATGCTGCAGCCGGAAAAGGCGGAGGAGCTTCTCGTGCGGCTTGGGCACTTCTTCATCGACATCACCAAGGCGGCGTGGGAACGAATCCCGCTGTATTGCGGCGGGGATTACGATGCTCAGTACCAGCTGTGGGCACCCGGACCGATTGCGCGGCTTCAGGAGGATGCGGTAGCGGTGATATCTCCGGACCTCTACAAGCGCTACCTACAGCCGGTGGATCGGCTGGTGGCGAGCAGTTTCGATTCCTGTTTTATGCACCTTCATGCTACCTCTATGTTCGTGCTTGATTGCCTGCTGGAGATCGAGGAGATCCGCTGTTTCGAGATCAACAACGACGTCGGCGGACCGCCGATTGCCGAGATGGTTCCCCATTTTCAGAAGGTGCAGCGGGCGAAGCGCCCATTGCTGATTCGAGGCTCGTTCACGCCGGAAGAAATCCGGCTCCTGATGGATTCGCTGGACTACGCCGGTCTCTATCTGTATATCATGGTTGCAAATCAGAAAGAAATCGACACGCTGCGTCCACTGCTGAAGATGTAGGATCCGGCAACCCAAGCGCTGAGCAGATGACAGCAACTGCCGCGCAGGAGCGGGGCGGGGGGCTCGCCGTCTGCAATCGAGCACCTCAATAAGTCTGGGCGCCGCAGCTTCCTGTGCGGCAGCGCTAGGTGAGTACCTCGGCCGGAGGCGAGTAAGCTCGCACGGTCTTTTTCGCTGCTTGCAGGAACAGTTGGAAGTGAGGATTGTCCGCGATATCCCGGTGGTATATGGCACCGGAAACAAACTCGGGGAACGCCAGTGCGGGTGTTTCCAGAGGCACGATATTGTAGGTCTTGAGCACCGGCCCAACCTGATACGGCAGCAGGATCAAATCATCGCTGTGCTGCAGCATTTGAATGATAACGAAGATACCGCTGCGGCGTTTTCGGTAAATGGCACCTCGGCAACTCGCACCTCCCGCAGCATGGATTCCGAGACTGGTTGGTTCACCCGTTTGGAGCAGGACCGTACTATGACACCAGGCTGGTGGACGCTGAAGGGCGCGCTGAAGTCTACCCGGGGTACGTGACCGACGTTATCACAGACTACGCCGTGCGATTCTTGGAGCGCGTAAGGTCAACGCCGCAGCCGTTCTATCTATCCGTTCACTACACGGCGCCGCATAGTCCGTGGGGAAGGAAGCATCACCCGCACGAGGTGTACAACAAGTACTACGAATCATGTCCCTTCCGTTGTGTTCCGGACGTTGCCGTTCACACCTTACAGGCGAATACCGCTCCCGTACCGTTTAATGGCGAGGAGCGACGTCAGGTGCTCTCGGGCTACTATGCGGCTGTCGATTGCATGGACCGGAACATCGGACGGCTGCTGCGATTCTTAGAAGATCAGGGCATGCTTGAGAATACCCTAGTGGTTTTTACGAGTGATAATGGGATGAATATGGGACATCACGGCCTGTACGGGAAAGGCAATGCGACATTCCCGCCCAATATGTTCGAAACATCGGTTCGTGTGCCGGCAATCTTTTCGCACGGCGGTGTGCTCAACGTAAACACGCGCAGCTCGGAGTTGACGAGCCATTACGATATCATGCCGACAGTCCTGGATTACGCGGGCATAGAACACCCGGTAAACGCTGTCGGACCCGGTACCAGCCTTGTGCCGCTGCTGAATGCGCACACAGATCAACAGACCGTGCAGCGCGATTATCTGGTGGTGTTCAGCGAGTATGGGCCTGTTCACATGATTCGTGATAGCAGATGGAAATATGTTCACCGGTATCCGTATGGTCCTCACGAGCTCTATGACCTGCAAAGCGATCCGGACGAGGTGCATAATGTTTATCCACTCGGAGAATACGATGAGCGCGCACAGTTGATGCAGCATCAGATCGGGCGGTGGTTCGCCGACCATTCAGTCCCGCATCTCGACGGCAGGGTGCTGCCGGTAACCGGCCGCGGTCAGACAGCTCTGGTGAGCACGTCAAACGCTCCGGTCGGGTGTTTCATGCGGGACTGGTATTTCGTGCGGACCGATCCGCAGAGTCATCGCGACTACGAGTTATAGTGCGGGCGGCTGGCTACACGTTAACGGTGTGCTGCGGCGTCTCGCCGTTGAGGAACTCCACTACCGTTTCGGCCGACATCAGTTGCATCCCAAGCTTGCCCTCATCGGTATCCGAGCCCACATGCGGACTGAGAATAATGTTGATGCCGGCCGGCGGTAGATCGGGGTGTTCCCAGACCTCATCAAGCCCGTAGCCCCACAGCTGCCCTGCTTTGACTGCGAAGTAGGCGGCGCGGTTGTCCACGAGCGCGCCGCGCGCGCAGTTCACGAGTACCGCCGTGGGCTTCATTTGGGCCAGCTCCGCCTCTCCGATGATCTGTTTGCCGCCGGAGGCGTGCAGCGTGATAAAGTCGGCCTGCCGGCATAAGGTCGGCAGGTCTACGTACTCCACCGCGTTTTCGCGTGCCCACGCCTGATCGGGGTACGGATCGTAGGCCAGCACCCGCATCTCGAACCCCTCCAACAGCTGCACCACCAGCTTTCCGATCGCCCCGCTTCCAATCACCCCGAGCGTTCTTTGGCGCACGTCGAGCCGCCCCGGTCCGGTCTTCGTCTTCCCCGCAGCCGCGCGCTGGTGATGCGCGATGCGCCGGCCGGCCACATCGAGTATCGTCGCTACCGCCCATTCAGCGGTCGGCGGCGCGTTCGCCCCCGGCGCATTGGCCACCAGAACTCCACAGTCCTTGGCCGCTTCGATGTCGACGTTGCTGTATCCTATGCCGTAACGAGCGATCAAACCGAGCGAGCCGCCGCGACCGGCCCCAACCTGCTGCAGCAACTCGTCGTTGTAGCGCTCTAAGTCGGCGATCACCGCGACCGCGCCCTCTAGTTCTTCCGGCGAGAGCGGTTCGCTGGGTTTTCGCGTGCACCGGTAGTCAATCTTCATCTGATGTCGCGCGGCCGCCTCTTCCAGCAAACGCCGCGGGCGGTCGCTTTCATACAGCTCGGTCACTGGCTCGTCGAGAAAACTTGTCGCAAAAACGATCACCTTTCCATTCTTCCCCGTCATGGCATTCCGTCCTTCGCTAGGCCGCCACGGCTGTGTCGGCTTTTCTCGCACGTCTCAGTATTAACTCCGAGATCACAATGTACGCAACAATCGCCGTTCCGGCAGGCTGCGACCATAGCGTCGGCGCAATCAACAGCGGAACCGCGACCAACAGCAGTGTATACTTGTACCACGGCAGGGGACGGAAGTAATAGCCCTCTCCAAGGCCTGCCAGACAGATGATTGTCACGATTCCACCGAGAATCGCCAGCGCGATCTGAAACGGTGGGGCATCCCGGGTGATCAGCATCGGCCAGAAAGCGAAGTAGAACGGTACGATGTAGGCCGCGATCCCGAGCCGCATCGCCGTGAAGCCGCTCTTCATCAAGGGAGACCCTGCGATGCCGGAGCCCACGAATACCGCCAGAGCGACCGGCGGGGTGATAGCCGATACGCCGCCCCAGTAGTAGGCGAACAAGTGCGCTACCAGCGGCGGAAGACCGACCTGTACCAGCCCCGGCGCCACCAGCGTAGCGGTGATAATGTACACCGACGTAGTCGGCAGCCCGAAGCTCAGAACCAACGACGAGGCTGCTGCGATGAGAAGCGTGGGAAGCAGCAGGCCGGCGCCGGCGCGCACGATCTGCTGGGTAATAAGCATTCCAAGCCCGGACAAAGCTACCGCTCCGACCACGAATCCCACAATCGCACACGCGAGCGCCGTCGTGATGCAACTGCGCGCGGCCATGCGTAGGCCGTCGACGACATCGACGAGCGACATGCGGGTCGCCTTTCGCAGCGAGCTGATGAGAAAAATCGCGATCGTCGACATGAAAGCGGAGTACAGCGCGGTGAAGCCTATCACGATCATCCCAACGAGGATCACGATCGGAAGCAGTAGATGTCCCTTTCTCAGCAGCACACCACCCAGTGCCGGGAGCCGTCTGCGATCGATCCCTTCCATGCCTCTGCGGCGGGCGTGCAGGTGCACCTGCAGGAATACCGCGGCATAGTACAAGAGTGCCGGCAATAGGGCTCCGGCTGCAACATAGGCGTACGGCCGGCCGAGATATTGGGCCATGATGAATGCAGAGGCACCCATCACCGGCGGCAGGAACTGACCGCCGCAAGACGCGACTGCTTCTACTCCGGCGGCAAAATAGCCCTTGAACCCGAGACTCTTCATCAGCGGAATCGTAAACAGGCCGGTGGCCGCCACGTTAGCGGCGGAAGAACCCTGGACGGTGCCCATCAGTCCGCTTGCTATGATAGCGACCTTAGCAGGGCCGCCGGCTGTATGTCCGGCGGCGGCGAGCGCCAGGTCGGCAAAGACTTGGGTGGTCCCCGACTTACTGAGAAATGCTCCGAAGATAATGAACAAATAGACATAGGTCGCCGATACTCCCACGGCTATACCGAACACACCTTCGATGCTGGTGTACATGTGCGAGACCACCCGCGCCAAAGTGAATCCGCCGTGCCGCAGTATAGTACCCGGAAGCCAAGGCCCCACGAACAGGTAGGCGATGAATACCGTTGCGAAGATGAGCATGAACTTGCCGATCGCACGCCTTCCGGCCTCAATGAGAACGGCCATGAAGACCACGCCCATAACCATCTCTTGCGGCGACACACGGCCCCGTGCCTCGGCAATGGCGCGAATATTGAAAACCAGATACAGTGCGCCCGCAACGGCGAGAACAGCCAACATAATGTCGAACACGCTCGGACGATTGCGGGTAAGATCCTTTTTGAAGGCGGGGTACAGCATGAAGGTGAAAACCAGGATGAACGCTAGATGTGTAGGACGCTGCATCATTGCCGGCAGCGTGCGGTAGCCGGCGGTGTAGAAGTGGAATACTCCGGAAATGATCGCAAGCCCCGTGAAGATCCAGAACCAGGCACCGGTGAGCTCATAGGTTGTCTGGGGTCCCGAGCTTTGCGAGGCATCCAGCTTGGACAGGTCGATGATGTCCTGCTCGGCGATCGACTCTCGGCGACCAGGCCCGCGCTCCTCCGATAACGCTTGCTTTTCCGATTCTCCCCCGCTGTCCTTTTGGCTCACGGCTGTTCCTCTCTTTCGGATTTACTCTTTCGGATTTACCGCGATGGTCTCAAACTCAGCGCAGCCCGCGCGGACGCCCTTCGGCCGGCCGCTCCGCACGGGCCTTACCTGAGAAAGCGAGCTGCTCGGTGCCGCCCACTCGCGGCGTAGCTATACCGGCACTCAGTTAGAACCGAGGACACCGGCCTCTGCGTAGAACCGCTCGGCTCCCGGATGCAGCGGAATCTGCTGGCCTTCCAGTGCCACATCGACCGTCATGAACTCCGCCAGAAGATCGGCGATTGCCACCAACGCCGGCTGGTTTTCATGCAGCGTCTTGGTCAACTCGTAGACCAGATCATCGGGAAGATCGGCATGTGCGAGAAGAATAATGGGAGCCGCGAAGGTGTAAACATCTTCGGGCTGATTTCGATAGGTATCCGCCGGCAGCGTGTACTCGAAATTGATGTCCCAGGCGCCGGTTGTGAAGTGTTCGATAATCTCCGGGTCGACGCTGCGCGCTTCCGCGTGACCGGTTTCAAGAATCTCCATGTGGCTCGCCGACCCGGCCGCATCCGGCCACATCACTACGTCGATATGGCGGTCACGGACCTGGTCGATGGCCGCTCCATGAACCGTGTGCTCCTGAATTACATCATCGGGATCTATGCCGAGCACCTTCATCGTCTCGAGGAAGTAGACCTCACCAAGACTGCCGATCGCCCCTTTCGAGACACGCTTGCCCGCGATGTCGGCCATGGTGTCGATCTCGTCGGCTGCCCAGTCCATGACCAGAAACATCTGCGGGTTCGGATACAGGTAGGTGATGAAGTTGAGCGCCTGGTAGTACCCCTCGGGCTCATCGGCAAACCTGCCGGTGTTGTGGTAGGCGTCACGGGCAATATCGGCTCCCATGAACGCTATCTCAACTTCACCTGCGGCAAGCAACTCGGCATTGTGCGGCGACCCGTCTGTGGACTGGGTGGAGGCGACAATGTCTTCAACTTCGTCATTCCAGACCGAGGCGATTCCGGCTCCTAAGCGATAGAAGTTTCCGCCGGTGCCGCCGGTAGCGATTCGAACGAACTGCACGTCCGGCTCTGCGGCGGAGAACAGCGCAAAGCCGACACCGAACACCAACACCAACGCAATCAGTACCGTTGTTAGGCGTTTCATACCCAGGTACCTCCTTATCGTTTCGCGTGGCGCAAAACCGACCCGCGCTGCCGGCCGGTTCACAGGGCAAGATCGGCTTCACCCCAACTGATATATCAGAAGTATAGCTTGACTCATGGGCCGCTGTCAAGAGCGGCTTTGTGCGGCGGGACGGAATCGGAGGGGAGTTGACAGGTAGGCCCCTACAGGGTTACTATACTGATATATCAGTATAGGCTGTGGCACATAGCCGTAGATGCGAATCTGCGCAAAAGGAATAAGGAGGAGGATGAGGCAACAGTGCGCGGTCTCAATGGAAAGACGGCGGTGGTAACCGGGGCGGCCCGGGGAATCGGCAAGAGCATTGCGCGAAAACTCGCCCAGCATGGTGCGGAAGTCGCTATAGTCGATGTGCATCCCCAGGCCGAAAAGACGCTCAAAGAGTTTGAAGGCCTCGGAATCGCAGCCCGCCTCTACCGTGCCAACGTTGCTCGCCAGGCTGAGGTGGCCGAGACTGTTAGACGCATCGTCAAAGAATGTGCAGCGCCGCCTACAATCTTGGTAAACAACGCGGGAATCATTCGACGCGGAACGATATTCGATCTTACTTACGAGGACTGGCAGGCGGTTCTCGATGTAAATCTCACCGGTACGTTTATATGCTGCAAAGAGCTGATTCCCGTGATGGTGCAGGCGGGAGGAGGGCAGATCGTAAACGTGAGTTCAGTAGCCGGGAAGATTGGCGACATCAGCGCCGCTCCGGCATACGGAGCATCCAAGGGAGGCGTAAACGCGCTGACCAAATCGTTGGCAAGACAGCTCGCGGAGCATAACATCCTGGTCAATGCTGTTGCGCCGCACGCCATCGAGACCGAAATGAGCGCGGAATGGGATGAGGAGAAACGTACGGCTATTCGTAACTCGATACCGTTGAAGCGGCTTGGCCGAGCGGAGGAGGTTGCCGAAACCGTCCTGTTCCTCGTATCCTCCGGGGCTGCATTCATCACCGGTGAGATCGTCGATGTAAACGGCGGATTCCTTATGGATTAGTCGCGGATCAGTCCGACAGGGTGTGAAACCTTGGATCGCTGAGGATATTCTGCTTGCTTTGACGTAGATGCCGGCGCAGTACCGACACCGCATGCCGGGAGTTCCCGCACAAATGCCCGTAAATGGCCTGGTGCTCGCCATAGGTGGTTTCAACCCCGTGACAAGTGCCTGTGCCGTAGCGAAAGCTCATGTTCAGATGCATACTGATCTCGCGGTAAAAGCGCTGGATGTACATGTTTCGGGAAAGCCGGCACAGTTCTTCGTGAAACTCGCGATCCAGCTCTATATACTTAGCGATCTCGGCGGCTTGCTCCAGCGCCCCTTTTTCAGCGCACTCCGCATGCGGGCGCATTCTCACGAGCAATTGGTGGAGGCCCGACAGTTCGTCACGATCGACGGTACGATAGTACATCGATATCGCTTGAACCTCGAGCATTTCGCGAGCATCAATTGCCGCCAAGGTGGTCCGCTTGGTGGGCTTGCGGACATAACACACGCTGCGCGGTTTGACAACGACTACCCCCTCCATCTCAAGACGCTTTATGGCATCCCGGATCGGCATAGGACTCACGCCCAGGTGCGCCGCGAGCTGCTTGATATTCAGCGCGTCACCGTACTCTATGCTTCCGCGAATCAGCCGCTCTACGAGGTACTCATAGACCTGATCGCTCAGGGCTCCCCCGTTGGTTTGCGGGAGACGAACCTTCGATGTGTGCGTTGACGTCTTAGCTCGCATTTTCGCTGGAATGCTATTTGAACTGTCAAGTTCATGTCAAGTGCCCTGCTGACCGCTGCGCCCTGTTGATAAACGAACGCTTGACGGAGCAAAGATCGCGTAAGCGGCGACTTTGTGGAAACTCGTCGAGACGCCTGAGTGGTCATAGCTTCTATTCTTTGGACCCCCATTGACTAACCGAGTGATCACGAGGCCATACTATTTGAATGGACCATATCTTCGACCCGGGCGCCTTCTTTGACGTGTCGCGGTCAGAGCACGAATCTCTCTTCAACGGGCTGAGCTTGGTATGGCAGGTGCTCGGCCGTCTGGCTGCCTATCTTGAGTACACAGCGATTAATCGAATCGAATGCCGGATTCCGCCGCAGACTATGGTTCGCGGTCCGGTGCGGATCGGCAAGGGCGTGAGTGTTGAACCGGGTGCAATGATTATCGGTCCGGCAGTGATAGGTTCGGGTACGGTCATCCGTCATGGCGCTTACATCCGACCGTATTCGCTTGTCGGCCGAAACTGCGTTATCGGGCATGCGACCGAGCTGAAGTACTGTATCTTGCTGGATGGTGCTCAAGTCCCGCACTTCAATTACGTGGGAGACAGCATCGTCGGCCATGATGCCCTCCTGGGCGCCGGCGCAAAATTGGCCAATGTACGGCACGACCAGAAGGAGATTGCGGTTGTTGCTGAAGGGAAGCGGATAGGAACGGGCCTGTCGAAGTTCGGCTCCGTAATCGGCGACGGAGCTCGCTTGGGTTGCAACGCGGTGTGTTGTCCCGGCACCCTGGTCGGGCCGGCTGCTCAGGTGTATCCGACCGCCTTGGTACGCGGTGTCGTTCCGCCGAACTCGGTCGTAAAGGCTGCCGTGGGAGGAGTGGAGCCGTTGTAAGGGCGCTAGCATGCGCTGCGAAGCGCGGCGGGTGGCAAAAGCCTGCGCACCGGAACTGACGGCTGGGAAACTGACGGCTGCCAAACTGACGACCGTAAGGAGAGCTGCCTTAAGTGGAGACAACAAGACCCAACATTCGCGCTATCGCCTTTGATTACGGCGGTGTTCTCGCACACTTCATTGATGAAAGCACGCTCTGTCACATGGCAGATGCGGCTGGTGTTCCCATTGGCGTATTTGGTCCGGCGTTGTGGGGCCATCGTGCCGGCTACGATTCCGGTGAGCTTGATTCCGGTACCTACTGGAGGGCGGTTCTTGACACCTGTGGGAGCGATAAAGACAGAGCTACGTTGGTGGAGCAGTTATTGGAGCTAGACGCACTCGGTTGGTCGCGAATCAACCTGGGGACTTTGCGGTGGGCGCGCGTGCTAAAGCAGCACGGGTACCGGACACTGATCATCTCGAATATGGCGGCGGCAACCTACGAAATGGTGATCCGTGATCAGATGTGGACGCAGCATTTTGAGTATATAGTCATCTCCGGCTGGATAGGCGTTAACAAGCCGGCTCCGGAGATTTTCTGGAAAGCGACAACCGACTTAAGACTTGAACCGTCGGAAGTTCTGTTTCTGGACGATAAACCGGATAACGTAACGGGTGCGCAGGAAGCCGGGTTGCGTGCGGTGACATTCGGCGATACGCACGTATTGGCAGAGCAACTGCGCAGCGGGTATCCTGAGATTCCGACCTGCGGCCTGGTGTGCAACCCGTGAGAAGACGTCTGCGGCAGTGTCATAGCGTTGTCAGTCTGCGATAATCAGGCTAAAATCTTCGCTTATCGGATATTTCGCTCCCCCCGCTGCCTGTCCGATCAATTCGGCCGGGGGTGGTGTTGTGGTCGAAGAGGGTTTGGTGAAGGCGTTGCAGAACGGCGGCATTGAGGCAGCAGCGTGAGAGGTGTTGGAACAGGAGCCGCCGTCGTTGAACCATCCGCTCTTCCAATTTGATAACGTGGTCCGTACGCCGCACCTTCAGCTTGCGGAGTTTACGGGCATCCCGAAGCGCTAACGCTCGGAAGCAAGTAGGAGTGCTTTCATGAAACTATTAACTAAGGCGCAAGTTGAGGAACTGGCGATGTTCGACAGTCCCACTGTTGCCAACGCGATCGAACGGTTTAATCTCCGTGCCCGCACGGAAGGATTCATGAGTCCCAAAGTCGGCTCGATGTTTCCGGAAATGTCCCCCCTGGTGGGGTACGCGTGCACCGCGAAGATATCCACGCGTCAGCCGGCAACCCAAGAGCAGAAGGAATTGCTGTTCGAATACTACCAGCTGGTCAAGGATAGTCCCGATCCAACCATAGCGGTCATACAGGATGTAGACGAAACTCCGCTGGGGTCTTTCTGGGGGGAGGTTCAGGCGCATACCCACAAAGCGCTTGGGTGCTCGGGTACTATCACAAACGGGGGGGTGCGAGATCTTGATGAAGTCTCGGCTCTGGGATTTGCCTATTTCGCCTCCTGCGTGCTGGTTTCGCACGGATACGTTCACGTTGAGCAGGTAGACGTTCCTGTCCATTTTGCAGGGTTGACGGTATACCCGAATGATTTACTGCACGCGGATAGGCACGGTGTTGTTCTTATACCCTCCGAAGTTGCTCATGAGCTTGCGGATGCGTGTAGAGCTACCCAGAATGCGGAAAAACCGGTGCTTGATGGGTGCCGAAGCGTTGCCGACGGTCAAGTGACCGTGGAACAACTGAGAGCGTGGCGATCCGAGATGCTACGGCTGAGATCTGGGAAGATATAAACCGACTGAATCGCCCGGATAAGAGAATACGGTCGCCGACTATTTCAATATCGGTGACCTTTACGGTACCGCCTTCGTTGTCTTGCGCCGATGGTAGCGTGCAGCTGGGCCGAGCAAATCATATCACGCTTGACTTCGCGATCTGTAGTGCGATCTTGGCCGCCTCTTCTACCTGGTGACTCGTGACATCAAGATGAGTTACGGCACGCAGGCGCCTAGGACCTACTACCGAGAAACGAACGCCTTGGTTGAGCGCTGCGTCCGCGAATACTCGGGCAGGCGTGAACGTACTAGTATTATCAGGCTCGGCTTGATCTAGAACGTTCCGGCCGCCAACGGTGAAGAACACCATGTTCGTATGCACCGGTTCAACGGTGATCCCCGGCGCGTCTCGAAGAATCTCTGCGAATCGGCGAGCGTTGCGGTGGTCATCAGCCAATCTGGTGATGTTGTGCTCAATTGCATAAAGGGCCGCCGCTGCAACTATGCCGGATTGTCGCATCGCGCCGCCGAACTGGTGCTTGAAACGCCAAGCCTCCCGAATGAAATCTGCACTGCCGGTGAGTGCCGCGCCCACCGGAGCGCCGAGACCTTTACTGAAATCAATCCAGGCTGAGTCAAAAGAACGGCAGAACTCGGATCCGGGAACGCCCGTCTCCACAACCGCGTTGAAAAGCCGCGCGCCGTCCATATGACACGAAAGTCCGAACTTCTTCGCTGTATCACAAACCTCGCGAATCGTTTCAATCGGCCAGATCACACCGCCGGTGAGATTCGCGGTTTGCTCAATGATCACACACCGTGATCTTGGAAAGTGATTCCCGATAGGCCGAATAGCCTCTCGCAATTGGTGAGCAGTGAAGACGCCTTTATCTCCGTCGATAGTAGCGATGTTCACCCCCGCAAGTGCTGCGGGACCGCCTGATTCATTTACGCGTATGTGCGCCGAACGGTCCGTAATCGCCTCGTCTCCGAGACTGCAGTGAACGCGCAGGGAAATCATGTTGCACATGGTCCCCGAGGGCAGAAATAGCGCGTCCTCGGCGCCAAGTAGCTCGCTCACACGCTCGACCAAGCGGTTCACCGTAGGGTCCAATCGGTGCTGCTCGTCACCCACCTCGGCCTCGGCGATGGCGCGCCGCATCCCTTGGCCGGGACGGGTGACGGTATCGCTATATAGGTCAATACGCGCTGCTGCGGCGCTTGACGGCGGTTTTCCCGTTGCCATACATGTACCTCCCTAATGGTGCGGCTTGGTGGCCTGAGTCCTAAAACCGAGACGCAGGGTATTGCGGCCATCGTATAGTGTTGGACTTGGGAGTGACAAGACTAGCCGTTTATCGTGAGAACTAGTTCCGACTGCTTGTATCGCTATTGTCTGTGCTGCTGACACGGCGGCGCAGTGATGCGGTCAGTGACATCCCGCTTTCTGCCTTCCATGGTGCTAGTAGATCTTGCCGCGGGCGCTGACGGGCCAAAGGGTTTGGACCCTGCCGCCGCGCACCCCGACGTACCAGTCATGCAGATTACAGGTGGGGTCGCAGTGACCAGGCACCAGCCTGAGCTTGTCGCCCACCTTCAGAGCACCGTTCGGGTCCGCCACCGCGCCGTGCTCGTCGGAACATTTGATGTATTCCACATCATCGCGACCGAACACCACCGGCAGGCCGCTGTCCACCGACTGTACCTTGAGCCCCGCATCCACGATTGCCTTGTCCGCCTTGGCGTGGCTCATCACCGAACAAAGGATGAACAGCGCATTGGCAAACTCGCTGATAGGGTTTCCGTTCTTGTCCTTTATGCGCTTATAGGCGGCGTCCATGAAGGCGTAAGAGCCGCATTGCAGTTCGTTGTAAACGCCCGAATTGCCGTCGAAATGATACGTGCCCGTTCCGCCGCCGCTGACGGTATTGCATGCCAGTCCTTCGGCTTTCAGCATATCGACTGTCTCGCGGACCCTGGAGATAGCTTTGTCGGCCATAGCTTTACGCTCGGCGTAGTCATGGACTTGCTGGGCTGCACCTTGATAGGCCTGCAGGCCCGCAAAGACTAGGTTCGGTGCACGAGCTACTGCCTTCGCAAGATCAACCGCCGGCTTTCCGGAAGCCACTCCGCAACGGTTGCCGCCGCAGTCGATTTCCACAAGCACTTCGATCTCGGTGCCGTGTCTTACGGCCGCCCCCGACAGGTCGGCGACGTTTTCCGAATCGTCAATGCACACGGCGGTACGTGTGCCGAGCCTCGGCAGTTGTACCAGGCGGTCGATCTTGAGCGGATCGCGCACCTCGTTGGACACTAGAATATCTCGTACCCCGCTGCGCGCGAAGACCTCGGCCTCGCTCACTTTCTGGCAGCACACGCCGCAAGCTTTGCCGAGCTTGATCTGATAGAGCGCGACGTCCACGGATTTATGCATCTTGGCGTGTGCGCGGTGGCGTACCCCCGCCCCGGAACAGAACTCACGCATTCTTGCAATGTTTCGCTCAAGAGCGTCGAGATCGACCACAAGGCAGGGTGTTTGGATCTCGCTCTCGGGCATTCCCGGCAGCGCCGGGATATCATAGCCGACTTCAAGGTTATCGAAGGTAATAGGCGTGTTCATAGCGTCCTCCGTAAGCCCCCTGATCCCGGTGCAATCTGCCGGGGTCGGAAGCGCTGCCGCTAGAGACCACCCAACTCGCTTATCCCGCAAGGGTGCAGTTAGGCTTGGTTACCAGCTGCATGCACAAGAAGGTCAGTGTATCATATGAGACCATCGGTGTGTGTGTGTGCGTTTGCCGGCATTCAGCGTAATAAGTACAAGGCAGGTGAGCCGCTTCTCGTAGTCCCGCCCCGCGTAATCGGTTCATGCGAACCTCATCGTTGAACCTCATCGTTGCAAAAGACGAGGCTACGCCTTGATAGCCGAAGATGAACTCGTTACTGTGAAGAGGTTGAACTCACGAGCGATTTCACGAAACGGTAATAGTGCTCACGAGCGGAAAGGATTGCGCAATAAGGTCTTTTGAAGTCCTCGATCGCGTATGAGAAAGGCTTCGCAGCAGCCTCAGCTAGCGGATGACGGGATTCCCGCGAGTGAGGATTATGATGGGCTGCTCCTCGATGGGCCTGGATGCAAGAATCATAGTTACGAGGAGTGCAGAGGTATGACGTATAACAGGCTGGGATCGTGCGGCGCAAAAGTGTCGGAAATCTGTTTGGGAACGATGACATTTGGAAGATCAACTGACGAAGTCAACGCGAAGAGAATGATCGATATGGCTTGGGATGCGGGCATCAATTTCTTCGACACTGCCGATGCATACGCCGGCGGACGCTCGGAGGAGATTCTTGGAACGGCGCTCGCCTCGAGACGCAAAGACGCATTCGTTGCGACGAAGTTCTTCAACCCGATCGGTTCCGGCGTCAACGATTCGGGTGGGTCGCGCATCCACGTTATGAACGCCGTCGAGGAGAGCCTTAGGAGACTTAAGACCGACTTCATCGATGTGTACTACATTCATCATCTCGATATCGAGACCACGATCGAAGAAACGCTCCGCGCGCTGGACGATCTTGTCCGCTCCGGCAAAGTGCGATACGTTGCGTGCAGCAACTATTCGGCGTGGCGATTGTGCGATGCGATGTGGGTCAGCCGTCTGCATGGGCTCGAGCGTTTCGTGTGTTATCAGGCGCATTATAACCTTGTCGTGCGTGATATTGAGCAGGAGCTTGTGCCGCTCTGTCTGGATAAGAGGCTGGGAATAGTCGCGTGGTCCCCGTTGGCCGGCGGCTTCTTGAGCGGGAAGTACAGACCCGGCATGCGCAAGGCGACCGGCTCTCGATCTGAGGAACGCTGGGTCTGGCACGACGCGCTGTTTCCGCCTTCCGCAGACGACACCCTCGCAGCCGTTCTCTCGGTCTCCGAAGAAATCGGCCGAAGCCCGGCGCAGGTTTCATTGCGGTGGGTAGCCGAGCAAGACGCGGTCGCGTCGGTCATCGTTGGAGCCCGGACGCCCGAACAGCTTGCCGATAACCTCGGCGCCGCCGGTTGGACGCTGCCTAATGCCGCGCACCGGCGTCTTAGCGACGTATCCCGCCTTCCGGAGCGGTACCCGGCCACGATGGAAAATACCATGCCGGAAAGACGCGCGCGCGCGGTAAACATGCCGCCGAGACGGGAGTGAGCCGGGGATCCCCGTTTGGGTCGTCTACAGAGAAAGAATACAATGCCACCGGTCGCATCGACAGCTCTTATGATCCGAGCGGGTAACCCTCCGGAGGCCTGGTAAGAAACTCCCGACCCGCTCGAATACCACAGTCATCCGGTAATCTCTCGTAGTCTGTCTCGAAACGTGCGTTGAGATCCCAGACTACTTTTCCGGCACGCAGAGTGGCCTCGCAGCAGAAGCGTTCCGACCCTGCCAGACGCCCCCCTTGACTATCGCTGAATCTGAAATCCCCGTTCTCGATCCTCCACACTGCGACGTCGGCGGCAACGCCGGTTTTCAGCGTTCCAATCTCGGTTCTTCCAATCGCGGCGGCAGGATTGATTGTGGTGCGTCTAATAACCTCGGGCACCGGCATGCCCATTGCAAGAAACTTCGACATAGTGGTCGGCATGTCTATCATGCGCCGATTCATTGACAACACGTGCAGATCGGTGGAGATAGTGTCCGGCGGGAATCCTTGCGCTACTGCCGGAACCGCGTTCCTGAAAAGAAAACTACCGGCACCATGTCCAAGATCGAACAGTACGCCTTTCTCCCGCGCATAGTACAGGTAGTCGTATACCCGGCCATTCTCATCGATGACGGGCACGGGTCCGCGATAACAGTGTGTACTAATGTCTCCGGCTCTCAGCTTCTCGCACACCAGCTGCCAGTAGGGGCGCTCCTTTTGGAAATATCCGAAATCAACCATCACCGGCAATTCGGCTGAAGAACCGGCTTCGAGCACGCTGTCTACCGACAGCCAGTCGGGGTGCGCATAATGGGCGGTCTTGAATCCAACCACCACGTCTGAGTGCCGGCTTGCTGCGGCGACACACTTCTCGGGCGAGAAATCGGCAGGCCACTGCTCTACCATCTCGGTTACCATTCCGTAACTTGCGATGTTTATCAACGCAAAGACTTTGGTCCGGACACGGTCAATCACTGTGGTACGGAAAAGATCGAAATTTCTCCATCCTGCGCTGCCGGTATCCACCATAGTGGTGACGCCCGATCGAAAACTGAATGCGTCCGGGTCTATGCTGAAGTCGCCCGCCCATGCGTCGGGGTTGCCTGCGGTGTGAAACAAGTGCGCATGCAGATCAACAAGACCCGGGGTCACGATGCAGTCAGACACGTCGACAACGCAGCAGTCCCCCGAATGAGTAATCGACGGTCCGACCCGTGTCACGCAACCGTCCTGAATCAAGACGTCGCGCACGGCATCCAGATTCTGCGAAGGGTCTATAACACGCCCATCCTTCAAGAGAATATCGGAATCGTCAGGCAGATTCCTTCTATCCTGCCGCATGTGGGTTCCTCCTCCGGATCGCTCGATTCTCGTGTCGGTACGTGCGGCGCCGTGAACGCAGAGCCCGACTTCGTTGTCCGCTACAATTTGCGCTATCATGACGGGAGCTGTCAATCCGATAGCAAGTCTGCGGTTTGTGTTCACAAACCACGCGGGCCCGGCCCACCTGCCCTCTCAGTCACCAACGGAGAGTAGTAAGCTCCGACTCTCCGGGATACATAATTGGCACTTGTTCGATACCGGCGCGGAAGCCTTGATATCGGCGATGGTCTGGTCTATCAACTCACGCCAAGCGACGCAACACCAGCGGCGGTATTGACCGCGAATAAGGTCGCGGATTCATGCGCACGTGCTTCGTCAAATCCATATTTCACAAGCACACGCGCCATACCGCTGTTCCAGCTCCTATCAGCGGTAGTCCTTGGGCTGCTCAGCGCGAAGTTGAAGTAAACGACGTTGAGAGCTTCTGCGGCGGAATATCTCCGGCAACCGACTCGGGGTTCACAATACTGCCCGGCAGCTCGCCGTCGGCAATATTGAACACCGAGTCCACCAGAGACGCCATCACCATGGCGATGGCGTCTATGTTGTTCGCAGTGCCCGCCACATGGGGAGTAACGATCGCGCGTTCGCATGCTAGCAGCGGGTTTCCCTCAACATCGGGCTCACGCTCGAAAACGTCTACAGCTGCTCCGGCAATCACGCCGTCGTTCAGCACGCGTGCGAGTACCGCGTCGGAGTAAATCCCCCCGCGGCTAGTGTTGATGAAATGGGCGGTGGGTTTCATCATGTGGAAGTGTTGCTCGGTGAGCATCCCTCTCGTGGAACTGGTGAGCGGAACGTGTACGCTTACGAAGTCCGAGCGTTTCAAGAGGTCTTCCAGGCTGAGCAGCTCAATACCATCCGCCGCCAGCGCCGACTCATCGGCATACGGGTCGTACGCAACTGCAGTCATCCCGAACGGTTGCATGAGTTGAACAAGACGCTGCGCAATACCACCGCAGCCGAGCACGCCTAACGTCTGCGCGGCTACACAGCGGGTCGAGTAGAGAGCCTTTTTGCCGAAGCCATTCTTGCGGATGTATCGGTCGAAGAAGACCAGCCTGGTCGCCTGAGCAAAGATATACGCCATAACGAGTTCCGCGACGGATTGCTGAACGCCATGCGGAGCATTGCTGAGCATAACCCCCCGGGCACTGCAGGCGTCCTTGTTTACCGTGTCGAATCCCGCTCCAAAGCGGCCGATCCAGCTGAGACGGTCCGCCCCGTCAAGCGATGATGCCTCGATGCGGCGCCGCCCCATGAGGATGAGCATATCTACGTCCGACAATTCCTCGGCCGAAAAGACGTCGCTGTGCGCGGAACCCGGCTGCTCCAGAAACCGCACATTGAACCGCCCGTCGGTCGTCAGACGCGTTACCTGATCACGGAAGCCGGGTGATTTCTCGCTGATGTCTCTTTCAATCGCAACGGTGTAATTTGCTTTCATGCTGTTCTCTCCCTTTCTCGCAAGCTTCTCGCAGGAACCCGATCTGACAGGGTTCTTGGGGCAGATACAAAGCGCTTCACCGCCGCGCAGGGGAAACAGCCGGCTTTCACGCCTTGGATGCAGTCGTCGCCTTTGGGCTCTGCAACTGAAGCTCGTCGGCACGATGACAGGCTACCTGCCGTGGTGAGCCATCGGCGGCAGATGCCTCGAAGTTACGGAGCTCCGGAACCTCAGCATGACAGCGATCGACAGCGTATCTGCAGCGCGGATGGAAGTGACACCCGGCCGGCGGATTCGCCGGACTCGGAACATCGCCGGGCACCAGGATCTGACGCCGTGCAACGTCAGGCTCCGGAATCGGTATGGCCGAAAGCAAAGCCTCGCAGTATGGGTGCAGCGGCTGCTCAAACAGGGTCTCGCTTTCCGCTACCTCGACGATCCTGCCGAGATACATCACCGCGATCCGAACGCACGCGTGCCGTACTACGCTGAGGTCATGGGCGATGAACAGGTAGGTCAGGTTGAATTGATCCTGCAGGTCTTCTAGGAGATTGAGCACCTGCGCCTGGATCGAGACATCGAGCGCCGAAACCGGTTCGTCGCACACGAGGAACTTCGGGTTAACGGCGAGTGCCCGTGCAATACCAATTCGCTGCCGTTGCCCTCCGCTGAACTCGTGCGGATAACGATTTCGGTACTCCGGCGACAGCCCAACAACTTCCATCAGTTCGTCAACACGCCGGTTTATTGCCTGCCTACTGTCGAGCAGCTCGTGAAAGCGGATCGGTTCGCCGATGAGCTCGCCCACCCGCATGCGCGGGTGCAACGAGGAGAACGGATCCTGGAAAATGATCTGCATATCCCGGCGCAGCTTGCGCATTTCCTCTCTCGTTAATTCAAAAATCTTGTGGCCGTCGAAAACCACCGTACCTGCAGTCGGTTTCATCAACCCCAACAGGAGGCGCCCGGTAGTGGTCTTACCGCAACCCGATTCTCCCACCAGCCCGAGCGTTTCGCCCTGCTCAATGCCAAACGAAATACTCTCCACAGCTTTGACATCACCGACCCGCCTGCGGAGAACCCCTGCAGTTATCGGGAAGTACTTGCGCAATCCGTTGACTTCAACCAAATGCGTGGTATCGCTCATGTGCTGATCCCTTGCGGCTCCGGTACGGCGCCCTGCAGCTCCAGGACTTTGTCGGAGTGCCAGCAACGCGCGGTGTGATCCGATTCTACCTGCTCTAACGGCGGTTCATCGCTGCGGCAACGATCAGTGGCGAAGTCGCAGCGCGGGTGGAACTTGCAGCCTTCCGGTAGTCTGCCCAAGTTCGGCACGTTTCCCGAAACTGTCTTGAGTTTCTCGCGTGGTCCGGTGAACTTCGGGATCGAGTTGAGCAGCCCCCACGTATAGGGATGAGCCGGCACACCGAACAACCTGCGGACCGGGGCCGTCTCAACGACCCGGCCGGCGTACATGACGGCCACCTGGTGGGCGGTTTCCGCGATTACTCCCAAGTCGTGGGTAATCATAACGACCGCACTGCCGGACTCCTCGCGCAGGGTCTTGATGAGTGCCAGTATCTGCGCCTGTATGGTCACATCCAAAGCAGTGGTCGGCTCATCTGCAATCAGCAGTTTCGGCTCACACGAGAGCGCCATCGCGATCATTGCTCGTTGGCGCATCCCGCCGCTCAACTGGTGCGGATAGGCTCGCATCCTGCCTTGCGGGTCGGGAATTCCTACCTTCTTCAACATGTTCACGCCCTGTCTTCGCGCTTCCTGATGCGTTACCGTCTTGTGGCGCAAAATCGCTTCCGTTAGCTGGTATCCGATCGTGAAAACAGGGTTAAGGGCAGTCAGCGGCTCTTGAAATATCATCGCGATGTCATTGCCGCGGATGTCTTCGATCTCCGAGGGGCTCTTTGCGAGCAAGTCCTCGCCCTCAAAAAGAATCTGTCCACCGGTAATCCTGCCTGGTGGATCCGGGACCAGTTGAAGGATCGACAGCGCCGTAACGGTCTTACCGCAGCCGGACTCACCCACCACACCTAACGTCTCCCCGCGGTTGAGCTGCATACTGACCCCGTCGACCGCGTTCACAACACCGCCGGGTGTGTAAAACCTGGTGTATAGATTCTGGATCGAGAGAATTGGTGTTGAACCCAAACGGTGCCTCCTCGTGCCGCTCCGCAGAGATCTGTGCTACCGTGATCCACGGAGTCGTGGATCAAGGACGTCACGCAAACCGTCGCCGATGACGTTTAACCCCAGCACGGAAATCATGATGAACAATCCCGGGAACACGGTCATCCACCACGCGCGATACATGTGCGGTCGTCCATCGGCGAGAATATTTCCCCAGCTCGGTGCTGGTGGTGGAGTTCCGGCGCCGATGTAGCTCAAGCCCGCTTCGGCGATGATAGTGAGCGCCAGTATGAAGGTTGCCTGCACAATCAATGGTGCCATCACGTTGGGCAGGATGTATCGAAAGATAATTCGCAGGTCTCCAAGGCCTACTGCTTGAGCGGACTCTATGTAGACTTCTTCGCGCACACTGAGCACGCTGCCGCGAACCACGCGTGCCGTACGCGGGGTATACACGATCGAAAGTGCCACGATCACATTCCCCGTTCTCGGCCCAATCGCTGCGAGAATCGCAATCGCCAACAATATCGAAGGGAAAGACATCAACGCGTCCATCACCCGCATCAGCACGTTGTCCAACTTACGGTAGTAGCCCGAAAACAGTCCGATGATCGTCCCGGCGATCGTGGAGATCAGCATAACGCCCAGACCGACATACATAGAGATGCGAGCACCGAACACCACGCGGCTGAACACGTCGCGTCCGTACTCATCGGTGCCCAGGTAGTTTTCCACGCTGGGAGGCTGAAACCGCTCCCTGACGGCGACCGCATACGGGTCGTGAGTGGCGATCAGCGGGGCAGCTATCGCCATAGTCACCATTGCCAGCGTCAGTGCCGCTCCGGCGACTATTCGACCCGGCACAGCATCGGACTTCAGTTGTAGCCTCATATTTCGTCTTTCCCTTAGTTGCGCCGATCTCAGTCGTATCGGATACGTGGGTCGAAGATCGCGTACAGCAGGTCGATGATCAAATTAAAGCCGACGATCAACAACGCCGTCAGAAGTAACGCACCCTGAATTACCGGGTAGTCGCGGCGCATTACCGAGTTTACCACGAGCCGGCCGACTCCCGGCAGATTGAACACCGTTTCAATCACCACCGAGCCTGCCATCATGCGGGCAAACACCAGCCCCACCACCGTTAGAATTGGGTTTATCGCGTTCATGAACGCGTGTCTAGACGTCACAACGAACGCGCGTAAACCTTTCGCTCGTGCGGTCTGCACATAGTCTTGCCGCATGACTTCAAGCATGCTCGAGCGTGTCATACGCGCGATGAGGGCCGAGTTCGGATAACCAAGCGCGAGAGCCGGTAGAATCAGGCTGCGCACATACCCTCCGAGTCCTGCACCGCGTATAAACCCCTGTGCCGGTAGCCACCCGAGAAAAACGGCGAACAAGAGAATCAGCAGCATCCCAAACCAGAAATTGGGCATAGATATCCCTGCGAATACGAACACAGTACCTATCTTGTCTACCAGCGAGTCCTTCTTCAGCGCCGAGATAATACCGATCGGTAAGGCCAGCGTGAGGGCGATCGCCATGCCACCCACCGCCAGCATCAGCGTCACCGGCAGCGCGGCAAGATAAGCCTGAATAACCGGCCGGCGTTGGAAAAAAGAAACCCCCAGATCGCCCTGTACAACCCCGCCCAACCAACGACCGAACTGTACGAAAATCGGCTGATCTACGCCGAGACGCTCCCGCACACGTTCTAACTCCTCCGGCGGCGCGTCCGGCGAAACGAAGAACGTAGCCGGATCACCGGGAGATAGGTGAATCAGAAAGAACGCGATTATAGCGACCAGTAAGGCGATTGGAATCATCTGTATCAGACGGCGGATGATATACGCGTGAATTGGTTGCCTCCTACCTCTCTGCTCAGATAGTGTGAAAACAGCCGGGCTACATCACGGGGATGCAGCCCGGCCCGGAAGTGTGCGATCAAAACGGGAAACGGTTCCCGTTCCCGTTTACTCTTTGTCTATGTTCCACAAATGTAGCTTGAACCATATCGGCATGTTTACGACGTTGTCACGAGCGCCTCCAATCTCGAATACGTCACCAAGCCACATTTCATAATTCAGGTCGGCAGAGATCTTGTGCAACTCCTGTATTGCGGCCTGGCGTTCCTCCAGATCAGGTTCCGCCTGTACGATGCCCATGTACTCGTCCCACTCTTCGGGCACTCCCGGCCAGCGCTCCCCTGTGCGGTCTTGAACGCTCGAGTCTAAGTATACCGGCATCGAGATTGATCCGCCGCCTGCGTGTTTGATTTCCCACTGGTCGGTTTGAGCGCGAATCTCCGAGAATGTCGCGGCATCTACGCTCATAATTTGAACGTTGATCCCGAGCTGAGCCAGCACGTTTTGCATCGGTATGACGGTCCGGTACTCGAGTGCGCGCCCCGGCGATGCTAGGAAGCGGATCATTTCACCATCGTAATCCGACTCTTCCATGAGCTCGCGGGCCTTGTCCAGGTCGTTAACGAAAAACTGCTCAGCGTAGTCACTCCACATCCACTGCTCTTCCTGGTAGCGCATGGCGTGATTGACGCGCCAGAACCGGTCGTCGCCGATTGCCGCCAGAAGCTCATAGGGATCTATGGCGGCGCGAACAGCCTCGCGCAGCTTAGGATCGGTAAACGGTCCTTGCCGGACGTTGAACTTGTAATAGACGCGATAACCGGGACTGGTCTCCTGGATGTAAGTGTCCCGGTTATCCTCTACGCGCTGTGCGTCGTCGAGCGGAACAGCCTGGATCACGTCAACGTCGCCGGCTTCCAGCGCTGCCACGCGCGTAGCATCATCGGGAATAACGCGGACGTCGATAACCTCCATGGGAGCGTCGCGCCTGCCCGCCTGATAACTCGGTTCACCTTCCGGTGAAACGTAATTGTCGTAGCGCCGTAGAATGTAGCGTTCTTCGGGCACAATTTGATCGACTGTATACGGACCGGTCCCGACGATGTGCTCCATATCTCTCAGATCATCGGTTCCAATCTCTTCAATAACCCACTCGGGATAGATGGAGAGAGCGCCACCACCACCGGCCAGTGATTCCAGGAGTGCGCCGAAGCGGCCATGCAGGCGAAACTCCACCGTGTGGTCGTCGATAGCTACAACGTCCTCAACTCTGTCAAGCTCCCATGCCTTTGCACCAACATCCCGGAAACGATAGAAGGACGCGACTACGTCGGCCGATGTCATCGGTTGCCCGTCGTGAAACTCAACGTCATCCCGTAGCCGAATTGTCCATGTAAGCTCGTCGGCGCTTAGCTCGGCAGATTCCGCCAGGACCGGTTGCGGCACTTGCTCCGCATCAAGAGCGTACAACTGTTCAAACACTAAGTGGCGCACCTCTTTGGGTGGTGCCGTAGTCGCCATATTGTCGAAATGTGCCACATCGTCCGGATACGCGACAATCAGAGTCTTTTCCGGCACGTCCGGCTCAGCGGCTCCTCCTGCCCATAAGCCGATCGAAACTACCAGCATGACGGCAACACCTATTACCGCCACCTTACTCATCTTCTTCTTCATTGCAAGCCTCCTTTACGGCTGACTACTGCTGCTACTACAGTACCGCTCCGTGCGGAATCCTGTAGCCCACGAGTAAAAATGATAGCATGCTTCTACGCCGTGCGCAACTCAGCGTTGCCTTACACCGCAGTTCCCCACCTGCGGCTGAGGCACACGAGAAGAACTGCGGTTGTCGAAGTGAGTTGAATAGAGCGGCACACGCAGCGGTACAGGGTGTGCGCCTGCGTGAGAATCAAGTTCGTATCACTGGAAGGGGCTATGTGACACACAGCAGCGGAGGGCCGACCACGTTTCCATGCCGAGAGTTGAGACTGGACAGCTTATTCGGTCTGTTCCCTGACATCCGAAAGGATCCCGTGGTTGCATTGCAGAACGTCTTGAGGATGATCTTCTGCATGTCCTTCTTCGGTTAGTGTGGCTGAGCTCGCACGGGCAGGTGTTCCCATAGCCCCGCACCACACGCTTTAGTCCCGTCTCTATTCCTTGATGCGGCGCATCAACGCGGCGGAGGTGAAGATGGGTGCTTCCGACTTGATACTGTAACGCGCGCTGCGGGGGTTGGGCCCACAGCCGCTAAGCCTAAGCTGGATGGGGCCGTGATTCTCGACTCTCACGCTCGGATTCTTGGAGAATAATTTAATTGACACCAAGTCCGAAGCTGCTATAATCAAAATAACATTTAGTGTTATTAAAAGGAGTTCCTGCTATGAAAAAGATTGTGGCAATGGTAATTGGCGCCTTATTGTTGACGAGCAGTTTCGTATTCGCCGCAGATGTGGAGGATCCTGCGGAGTTTCCCACGCGACCGATAACTGCCTGGATTCCGTGGGGGGCCGGCGGGGGCTCCGACATCGTATTTCGGACTCTCGCAGAGGTCTTTCCGGATTATTCCGGCGGGCAGCCGTTGTTGATCCGAAATGTGCCGGGTGCTGCGGGTGCTGTTGGTACTGCCGAGTACATGTCCGTTGCGAGACCGGACGGTTACGACTTCCTCACGTGGGCGGGTGCACAGACTATCAAGACCCATGTATCCGAGGTGGATTATTCCGTGCGGGATTTCGCACCCGTCATCAAGTTGATATCCAACTACACTTATGTGCTAGTCCGGGATGATTCTCCGTACCAGACCGTTCAGGATTTTGTGGATGACGCGCAACAGCGTCCCGGCGAAATAAGTTGGGGCCACGCAGGAACAGGAGGCGGCGGGCATCTATCGTCGATACTCTTTCAGCGAGCAACCGATACCGAAGTCGTCTACGTACCGTTCGGCGGCGGCGGGCCTGCGGCGGCTGGATTGCTTGCCGGTGACACCGAGATAAGCATGAATATTCCGCCGGAGGGACTGTCGAATATTGAGGCGGGTCAACTACGGGGGCTGGCAACGCTATCTCCGGACAGACTTGAACAGATTCCTGATATTCCCACCGCGCGGGAACAGGGATACGATGTAGTCTACTCGCAGTTCAGAGGTGTGGTAACTCACAAAGACACGCCGCCCGCAATCGTAGAGCGGCTTCATGATATCCTGAAAGCGTGTCTGGAAGATCCCCGTGTGCAGGAAAAATACTACGATATGATCGTTATTCCGACTTACGCGGGATCTGAAGAATATGGAAGAGCGAATATCGAAGAAGACTAGATGTTCGAGCAAATCATAAAGGAATACGGTATTGGTGATAGGTACCACTAGGATTACCGATAGCTAACAGGCAGTAAGAGGGGGCGATCGCGGCCCTCTCTTACTGAAAACAAGGTGGTAGCATGCACCCCAAAGCTGACTTTTTCATAGGCCTTTTTCTTGTTGTTTTCTCAACTATAGGGTATTCCATGGCCGATAGGCTGAGGGATGCCGAGAGAGGTCTGGGTGCGGGAGACTGGCCCAAAATGATTCTCACCGTGCTGTTTGTGCTGGGAGCTATCCTCGCGGGGTACGGGTACTATCAGTACAGACAGTACGTTAAGGAGCCGTCGCAATCGGATAGCGCGGAGCAGTTTGAACAAGGCGAGTTGCGGAACATAGCGGTACTGGTATTATGCGTGGCTATCTATATACGATTAGTCGCTCTTCTCGGGTTTGTCCTGCTTACCCCCTTCTTCTTGTTTGCGTTGATGCGCATTTTTGGACTGCGCCAATGGCTCAAAATGGGTGTTATCAGCGTCGTCGCAACGGCGATCATTTACGTGTTATTCAATGACTATCTCTTGGTCCTTCTTCCCCGTTTCCGTCTTTTCTAGCTAAAGGGAGTCAACGATGGAGGCTTTTGCAGGTATTCTTGAAGGTCTGGCGTACGCTTTAGAACCATCGACAATGGTGGTGATGATGATCGGGCTTGTAGGCGGCATTATTCTTGGAGCGATCCCGGGCATGACCGGGTCGATGGGAATTATTCTGCTGCTTCCCCTCATCTATCACCTTGAGTTCGGTGCGGCGCTCGTGACCCTGGCAGCGATGTTTTCGGGGGCCATGTATGGCGGTTCCATTTCCGCCGTACTATTGCGGGCACCGGGGCACCCGTCGGCTGCGGCTACCATTCTTGACGGCTATCCAATGGCTCAGAAGGGAGAAGCTGGTAGAGCGTTGGGCTTGGCGGTCATCGCATCTGTTTTCGGTGGACTTGTCAGTGGAGCCGCACTGATCCTTGTTTCGCCCCAGCTGGCCAGGGTTGCGCTCGAGTTTCGGGCGCCGGAGTTTTTCGCCCTTGCAATATTTGGGCTGACTATCATAGCCAGTGCTACAAGCAAGAATACGCTCAAAGGCCTGATCGTCGGTTTTCTCGGGATGCTCGTTGCTACTATAGGTGTCGACGATATCTGGGGTGTAAACCGGTTCACCTTCAATACAAGGTTCCTGATGGCCGGTCTGTCTCTTCTCCCGGTTCTGGTCGGTCTATTCGCGTTTTCCCAGATCTTCGTTGACCTGACGAAAGCCCGCAGGGGAGAGAAAGTCGAGAGACAGATCATCAGGAACGTTATCCCGTCCGGAAGAGACCTCAAGCGGATTATACTGCCGATGATCGTTGGTGCAGTGCTCGGAACCATGATTGGCATCATTCCCGGAGCGGGCGGGGCCATTGCCTGTTTCGTCGCCTATGATCTCATCAAGAGATTTCACAAGAATAAGGACGAGTGGGGCACTGGTGTTCCGGAAGGGATAGCGGCTCCGGAATCTGCCAACAACGGAACGGTTGGCGGCGCGTTGATACCGCTTCTCACTCTGGGCATACCCGGAGACGCGGTAACAGCCGTGATGCTCGGTGCATTGATGTTGATCGGACTGCGGCCCGGGCCGATGCTCTTTATTGAGCACCTCCCCGTCGTACAGACTCTCTTTGCCGCCTTCATTGTCATGCAGTTCCTGGTTCTCGTTCTTGGGTTGGCGGGTACCAAGGTATGGCCGAGGGTACTCAATACGCCTAAACAAATCCTGCTGCCGATGATCATAATTGCGTGTTTTCTCGGGGCCTATACGCTCGCCAATAACTTGAACGATGCCATGACGGCGCTTCTTTTTGGGATAATAGGGTACTTCATGCGGAAGTACGACTTTCCGGCGCCTCCCATGATACTTGGACTGATATTGGGACCGATGGCGGAACAGAATCTGAATCGAGCTCTACTCACGCATAACGATGATTGGCGATTCATCTTTGCGAGTCCTGTTTCCACGGCGTTTATTCTTTTGTCCGTTTTGTCGGTCGCTCTTCCGTTGCTCCTCAAACTCCGGGGGCAGGTGCGAATGGGGTTCGCTAACCGGGAAAACAATGAATAGTCGGTTGATACGATGAGCAGAGACACTCGAATACAAGGTGCGTACGACACTGATAAGGGTGGATGGACGATCGCAGGCCATGGTTGGGGGAGTGAAAAGACGGCCCCCGTGTGTACAGCCCGGTAGCCGCCCGGTTTCGGATTGAGGACCGGAACGCGGCCCGGCTTTATCACCGCTGATCACAGCACAGCAACCCATGTGAGAAATCAGCGGGTGGCCCTAGCGGCAAACCAACGGGCCAGT